>CAUUXN010000001.1:0-46776 GCA_963548985.1 uncultured Haemophilus sp.
AATCAGCATAATTTGGAAAAAGTCTTTGGTGGTGTATTACGACACATCAAATTATTGGGTGAAGATCTGCATAATGATGAAGATAAACGTGCAGTCACCGTGCTTACGGATGATGAACGCCCAGTTGTCTTCTATGGTGAAACCAAAAATGATCCGCCAGCAACGGCTGTAAAATCTTGTCGTCTGCCTCCGTCTGACAAGGAATAAGCTATGCTTGAATATTTACTGGAACCTTTCTCCTATGAATATATGCAAAAAGCCATGTGGATAAGTACCGCAGTCGGTGGCATTTGTGCCTTTCTTTCTGCCTATTTAATGTTGAAAGGTTGGTCATTAATTGGTGATGCGCTTTCTCATTCCGTGGTTCCAGGTGTGGCGATAGCTTATGCCTTTTCACTCCCCTATGCTTTAGGTGCTTTTTTTGCCGGCATTTTGGCCGCACTTTCCATTTTATGGATCAAATCCATTTCTAAACTCAAAGAAGATGCCGTTATCGGCTTTATTTTCAGCACATTCTTTGCCTTGGGATTGTTGATTATTTCTCTGAATCCAACTTCAATAAATGTGCAAAATATTATTCTCGGTAATATCCTCGGGATTGCTGATGAAGATATTTATCAAGTAGCCATCATTATGTTGATTTGCTTGATCTTATTGCTTATTTTTTGGAAGGATCTTTTATTGATTTTCTTTGATGAAACGCAAGCAATTACAGTCGGATTATCGCCGTTATTTTATAAACTCCTATTTTTTACCCTATTAAGCGCTTGTGTTGTTGCTGCATTACAAACTGTCGGGGCGATTTTAGTGATTGCGATGGTAATCACACCAGGTGCAACTGCCTATTTACTTACTGACAAGTTCAAAACTCTTATCAAAATTGCCGTAGCATTAGGCACAATCACTGGTTTCGTCGGTGTCTATTTAAGCTATTATCTGGATGGCGCAACAGGTGGTGTCATCGTGACATTGCAAACCTTGTTATTTTTATTGGCTTTTCTATTCTCACCTAAATACGGATTAATCAGTCAAAAACGACGTAAGGTGGTGGATTATGACTGAGATGTTCGCCATTTTCGTTGAGCCATTTCAATTTTCCTTTATGCAAAATGCACTACTCACGGCATTAGTGGTTGCCGTCATCTGTGCACTACTCTCTTGCTATTTGGTGTTGAAAGGATGGTCATTGATGGGGGATGCCATTTCTCATGCTGTCCTACCTGGCATTGTCTTAGCTTTTCTAGCGGGTATTCCATTGGTGATTGGAGCCTTTGTCTCAGGTATTGCCTGCGCCTTAGGCGTCGGTTATTTAAAAGAAAACAGCCGTATCAAAGAAGATACCGCGATGGGGATTGTATTTTCGGGAATGTTTGCCATTGGGTTGGTGCTGTTCACTAAAATCCAAACATCACAACATCTCACACACATCTTATTCGGAAACGTATTGGGTGTAAGCAGACAAGAGCTGATTCAAACGGCTATCATCGCCTTGATCATTTTTATTTTACTTGGATTAAAGCGTCGTGATTTTCTGCTTTATTGCTTTGATCCGAGCCATGCTCGCGTTGCAGGTCTCTCGCCTAAATTATTGCATTATGGCTTGCTCACATTACTCGCGCTCACTATTGTGAGTACGATGCAAGTCGTTGGGGTTATTTTGGTTGTAGCGATGCTAATTGCGCCGGGTATCACTGCGCTAACACTGACGAATCGCTTCGATAAAATGCTGGTTATCGCGATCATCAGTGCTGTAACTGCGAGCCTACTAGGCGTGCTACTTAGCTATCATTTTGATGCGTCCACGGGCGCGTGTATTATTTTGCTACAAGCAGCGTTCTTCTTAATAGCATTAATTTATAGCAAAATAAAAGTGCGGTTAAATTTCTAAATAAAAAAGCTAACATTTCTGTTAGCTTTTTTATTAACCATTGCGTTTTAATAATATCAGTGCTTCATAATGCGCTGTATGCGGGAACATATCAAATAATTGAATTTGAGTAAGCTTATAATTGGTTAGGTGTTGCAAATCTTTTCCCATGGAAATCGCGTTACAGCTGGAATAAAGAATAAAGTGCGGTTGCATTTCATTGAGAAACTCAGCGAGTTCCTTTCCGATACCTCGACGAGGCGGGTTGACGATCACCAAATCGGGTTTGTTTTCATCTTGTGTTAAAGCAAAATTAGCCGCATCCAAAGATTGGAATTTAACGTTGTTTAGCCTTAACACCTGAGCGGATTGCGTCGCCGCTTGAATAGCAGATGGGGAAATTTCAATCCCAGTCAATTCCACTTCTTGTTGATGTTTATCCTGTAAAGCTTTGGCACAATGCAGTCCAAACCCTCCAACGCCACAAAAGAGATCCCAAAGTTTAGTAATCGGCAAATCTTGCACCCAATCTTGTGCCATTGCATATAGCCCTTGTGCTACAAGTGGATTCGTTTGGAAGAAACCTTGAGGGCGAATAAATAGCGGAATACCGTTAAAGCTTTCTGATAAGGTGTGCTGGTCCGTTAAAAAGATTTCTTTCTCACCTTCTAAGATCGCTGCGTGTTGAGGTTGGATATTCACGCTCACCACTTCAAGTTGTGGTAATTTTTCCAATAAGCCTGCAAATTCACGTTGAATTAACGGCAATTTAGTTTCTGAACGCAATACAAAACGCAACATCAATTTTTTTGTATGTTGGCTCTCTGTAAGCAGAATATATTTGAGCTCACCTTTTTGCTTAGCCACGTTATAAGGGACTAAACCCGCACGTCCAATAAAATCTTTTAGAATCGGAAAGAGTTCAGCAAAGCGTTGCGGATAAAGCGGACAATCACATAAATCCACCGCACTTTGTGGATCATTCGGGTCTTGTAAAATACCTAAAATGGGACGTTCCACCGCGCCACTTACCACCATTTTCGCTTTATTACGAAAGGCCGACTCGGAGGAATAAAAAGGCGGATGCCAAATTAAATTATCACAATCTAATTTGGCAAGTTGTTGTTTAAGATGCTCTTCTTTCTTGGCGAGTTGCTGTTCATAAGGTATTTCAAGCCATTGACAAGAACGGCAATCGCCTTTTTGATAATGATGGCAATCAATCATTTAGAAGCAAGCCACTCTTGTTGAAGTGCGGTCAGTTTTTGATGATTTTCAATCCAACGCGAAGTTTTTGTGAGTTCTGACCAATCAAAGGATTTTTGTTTAAAGAGCGATTTCAAGCGAGCTTGGCGTGCTGCGAAATGCTCTGGTGTTTCCTCTAACTTCAGATTATCAAGCACTTGAATAACACCTTCACGTTCATTACAAAGCAATAATAAGTCACAACCAGCCTTCAAGGCTTTTTCACTGCGAGCAACAAAATCGCCCATAAAGCCTGCGCCTTTCATGCCTAAATCATCAGAGAAAATCGCCCCCTGGAAGCTCAACTGTTTACGCAAAATCTCTTTTAACCAATAACTCGACCCGCTTGCTGGCTGGCTATCACATTGTGTATAAATCACGTGAGCCGGCATAATCGCATCAAGCTTACTCTGTTGAATTAATTGCTGGAATGGCAAAATATCATGATTAAAAATCACTTCTTTTGCGCGCTCATCATAAGGGGTTTCAAGATGAGAATCAGCTAAAACATGGCCGTGTCCCGGGAAGTGTTTTCCTGTTGTTGCCATGCCCGCCTGGTGCATACCATCAATAAAAGCTGCTGCTAAATTAACCGCACTTTTTACATCACAGCCAAAACTACGATCACCAATCGCACGACATTCGTGACCTAAATCCAACACCGGAGCAAAACTCAAATCAATATCTAGCGCCACCATTTCAGCCGCCATTTGCCAACCCGCTTCTTTTGCTATTTGCTGTTGCTGAGCTGAGTCCTCAACTAATGCCGCAAAAGCCTGCATCGCAGGGAGCTGAGTGAAACCTTCACGGAAACGTTGCACGCGACCACCTTCTTGATCGACGGTAATCAATAAAGGCTTTTTCACTCGTTGACGAATGGATTTAATTAGCGCTTGAACTTGCTGACGATCATAAAAATTGCGGGTAAATAAAATCAAACCGGCAACTAAAGGATGTTCCAGTAATTCAACTTCTTCTTGTTTGAGCTCATGACCTTCTAGGTCAATCAATAATGTGGACATAACTATTGTAAGTAAAGACGATAATTAGTACTTTCTGTGCTTGGTTTTGGTAGTTCAAACACTTTCTTCTCTTGTGGTTGCAATAAAATATTGCCTGATTGGCTTTCTTGCTGATTCGGCCAAACTTGCGTCACACCTTGTGTGTTATACCAATAAAGATGGTAAAGCACATTGAGTTGTTGTGTAGTTTTATTTTTTAAAGCCGCGGTATTATCCGACAAATCAACATCTAAAGCGGGTGCTAAATTTGCCGCCATATTTAAAATTGGCTTATTGGTTCCCACAATATTTGGTGCAGATGAACAAGCCGTTAAAAATAATACCGTTGCTGTAATTAGGATCTTTTTCATTATTTTGCCAACATTCTACCCAAAGATTCACCACCAACAAGATGCATATGAATATGGAATACTTCTTGTCCACCGTGTTTATTACAATTCACAATCAAACGATAACCGTCTTCGGCAATGCCTTCTTCTTTAGCAATTTTAGCCGCGACAGTAAATAAGCGACCCAAGGTAACTTCATCTTGTTCTGTCACATCATTAACCGTTGGAATGACTTTATTTGGGATAATCAAAATATGGGTTTTCGCTTGAGGTGAAATATCTCGGAATGCGGTCACTAATTCATCTTGAT
Source organism: uncultured Haemophilus sp. (assembly GCA_963548985.1). Taxonomy (GTDB): domain Bacteria; phylum Pseudomonadota; class Gammaproteobacteria; order Enterobacterales; family Pasteurellaceae; genus Haemophilus_D. Next base: position 4,774 of record CAUUXN010000001.1, read on the forward strand.
AAACAATATTGGCGGGGATTTCTTTGCGAATAATTTTGCTGAAAATCGTTTCTTGAGCCATAGTCTTCTCCTTGTTTTATATAAAAAAGTGCGGTCAAAATTTACCGCACTTTGCTTTTATTTTCCATCAGAAATTGATGATGAATGACATTTCAATCAGCTTAGTGAGCCGCACCTTCTTCTGAATCATCTTGATTAATAAAGCTAGTATTAATCTCGATTTGTGCTTTTTCACGCAATGCTTGCATTAACTGTCCTTGCAATTCACCTTGACGCGCACGAACAAGTTGAGTGCTAAATTTCGCTAATTCTTGCTCATTTAAAGTAGGTTCTTCTACACGTTCAAGGGCAACCACAACCACATCACCTTTGCTGTTACGAGCAACTTGATAAGCCGCTTTGCCATCTTTTGGTTTTGCAATGGCAAATACACCTTCATAAAGCACTGGATCTTTATTATCCACTAACGTAAAGGTTTGTGGCTCACTAAAACTAATACCTGCAGGTAATTTGGTTGGATCGGCAGATAGCGCTTTAACCGCTTGCTCTGCTTTTTCAGCTAATACTTTATCGGCTTTTTCACGTTTTAAGAATTGCTCAATCGTTGATTTTGCTTCATCAAGGCTTTGTAAACCTTCATCTTTGTGATCCACGACACGTACCACTACAAACTCATTTTCACCTACAGTTAATGGCTCAGAATTTGCACCGCCGTTTGCAATATCAGATTCAAAAATAGCAGAAGTCACATTTGGGAAATTTAATGCCGCAGGGACGTTATTTTTACCAAAGTAATCCGTTTCTTCTACTTTCACACCTGCCGCTTCAGCTACCGCAGCTAAAGAATCGCTGCTTTCAGCTGCTTTTTCACGAACCGCTTTTTCTACCGCTTGGAAACGACTTTCTGCTAAGTTTTTACGTACAGTCTCTGCGATTTGTTCTTTCACTTCTTCTAAAGTACGTTCTTTACGATCTTGCACTAAAATAATATGGTAAGCCCCATCCACATTAACCGGTGTGCTGTATTGACCAACATTTAATAATAATGCGGCATCTTCAAAGTTTTTCGGTAATTCGTTGTCTTTTACCCAACCTAATTCACCGCCTTGTGCACCAGAAAGTTTATCGATGGATTTTGTTTTTGCTAACTCAGCAAAATCAGCACCTTTTTGTAGTTCTTGATAAACGGCGTCCGCTTCTTTCTCTGTTGTCAATTGAATATGCGCTAATTTTTGGCTAATGAATTGTGCTTTATTTTCTTGATAATATTGCGCAATTTGTGTTTCAGTGACAGGTTGTAATTTACCTAATGCATCTGCTGAAACGCTAATATATTGCACTTTCGCTTGTTCAGGTTGAACAAGTGATTTCGCATTCGCATCGTAATACGCTTTAATTTCTTCGTCCGTCACTTTTTGTTTTGCAATTTCATCGGCTAATGGAAGAGTTGCAAGACGAGCGATACGTTTTTGGAAAAAGACTTGTGCGTTATCTTTTACTTGAGCCGGCACAACAAATTCACTATCTGCCAAACCGTTTTGCATTTGTTCAAGTGTTAATGCATTACGTAAAATAGCCGCATAAGTATCAGATGTTAAACCATTTTGAGTCAATAATTGTTGATAGCGCGCGTTATCAAATTTACCGTTAGATTGTAAGTTAGGATCGCTTACAATCGCACGTTTGATCATCTCATCACTTACACCTAATTTTAATTCTTTCGCATATTGACGGATTAATTCTTGATCCACCAAACGTTGAATTAAATTTTGACGAAGTGCAGTCACAAATTCCACAGAGTCAGTTTTCGCTAGGAAGCTCTCGCCTTCTTGTTGAGCTCGCGCTTCAAACTCTTGGTTATAACGATTTAAGAAATCTTGTTGAGAGATAGTCTCGCCATTTACTTTTGCCGCAAAACTATCGTTGCTGCTATACAGATAACCTGACATCCCACCAATCAAAAATGAAACTGGAATTAAAGCAAAGATCGCTTTTCCGATAAAGCTATGGGCGATGCCATGCATTTTTTCAATTAACATTCAATTATTACCCTTTTAAAAAAGACAAAGTTCGTAAGATTATAATCTAAAAGGCGAAAATTCGCACTTAAAAAACACCATATTCGTGTAGGATTTTCACAGCCATGACTAATAACACTAAACCGCCAAAAATCTCTGCTTTGCTTTTGAATTTTTTCCCTAAAAAATGACCGCTCTTTACACCAATAAAAGAGATGACAAAGGTGATTAAACCAATGATGAAGACAGCCAATAAAATGTCCACGGAAAGAAAAGCAAAAGAGACACCGACGGCTAACGCATCAATACTCGTTGCCACACCAAGTGTTAGCAAGTGTTTTAAACTAATCAATGAGGGAGCGGGTTCATCATCCGAGCTAAGTCCTTCTCGAATCATATTAACACCGATGAGCGCAAGCAAAACAAAGGCAATCCAATGATCCCAATTTTGAATCATCTGACTAAATTGCAGTCCGACAACATAGCCTATCGCAGGCATGATGCCTTGGAATAGCCCAAAACAGCATGCAATAGCTAATGCTTGTTTCCATCGAAAAGCGCGCATTGCTAAGCCTTTAGAGATGGAAACTGCAAAGGCATCCATCGAGAGACCAAGAGCAATGACACACAACATATGAAAAGTCATAAACTAAAGTTTATTTTCCAATACAGAAAGAACTGAAAATATTGCCGAGCAAATCATCCGAGGTAAATTGTCCCGTAATTTCACTCAGGTTAGCTTGCACTAAACGAAGTTCTTCCGCCAATAATTCACCCGCATGAAACTCGGTTAATTGGACTAATCCAATTTGTAAATGTTCTGCCGCTTTTTCTAAGGCATCAAGATGACGACGTCGCGCTAAGAAACCGCCTTCCATCCCGGTTTGGAAACCCATCGCCTGTTTTAAATGCTCACGTAATAAATCTACGCCTTGATGCGTTTGAGCCGATAAACAAATGGTCGTTGTTCCATTTTCTTCTTTTAGTCCAACTGCCTCACCGCTTAAATCTACTTTATTACGAACAATGGTTACCGGCATGTTATTCGGCAATTTTGATAAGAATTCTGACCGCACTTTTTCAATATTTTGGCTGTCAGGATCGCTGCTGTCTAACATCAAAATTATACGATCGGCTTGCTCAATTTCAGTCCAAGCACGTGAGATCCCGATACGTTCAACTTCATCTGTCGCTTCACGAAGTCCTGCAGTATCAATAATATGTAAAGGCATGCCATCAATATGAATATGCTCACGCAACACATCACGAGTGGTTCCTGCAATATCTGTCACAATAGCCGCTTCTCTGCCCGCTAAAGCATTCAGTAAGCTGGATTTACCCGCATTTGGACGACCAGCAATCACCACTCTCATCCCTTCACGCAAAATCGAGCCTTGTTTCGCTTCGCTACGAACTAAATCAAGTTGATCAATAATTTCTCGTAATTTTGCTTCTATTTTACCGTCTGCCAAAAAGTCAATTTCTTCATCGGGAAAATCAATCGACGCTTCCACATAAGTACGAAGATAAATCACGGAATCCACTAACTGATTCACTTTATTAGAAAATTCACCTTGTAATGATTTTAATGCTGAACGAGCAGCTTGCTCCGAAGTGGCATCAATCAAATCTGCAATGGCTTCTGCTTGAGCTAAATCTAATTTATCATTTAAAAAAGCCTGTTCAGAAAACTCACCTGGACGCGCAAGACGAACACCATCAAGTTGTAAAATTCGTTTTAGCAACAAATCTAATACCACTTGTCCGCCATGACCTTGCAATTCCAATACATCTTCACCAGTAAAGGAATTCGGTGATTTAAAATAAAGTGCAATACCTTGATCTAAAACTGTGCCATCGGCATCTTTAAAAGGTAAATAGTCTGCCATTCGAGGCTTAGGACATTTGCCTAGTACTGCTTGTGCAACTTCAACCGCTTTGGGGCCTGATACACGCAAAATACCAATACCGCCACGTCCTGGTGCTGTCGCTTGTGCGACGATTGTTTCTTTCATAAAAACTCACTAAAAATTGACCGCACTTTTATCTGCGATAAAAAAATGAGAGGGCGCATTAATACGCCCATGTGATTATATATTAATCAATGATAGAAAAAAGGCATCTTTCGATGCCTTCTATCTGTTATTTTTTACGGGTATGTAACCCTTTTTTCTCTAAACCACGGTAGATCATTTGTTGTTGTACGATAGTAATTAAGTTAGACACTAACCAGTAAAGTACTAGACCTGCTGGGAACCAGAGGAAGAAGAACATGAAGATCAACGGCATGAAATTCATCACTTTTTGTTGCATTGGATCGGCAACTGGTGTAGGTGACATTTTTTGTAACAAGAACATTGATCCACCCATTAAGATTGGGAGAATGTAGTAAGGGTCTTGTGCCGATAAATCTTGAATCCAACCAAAGAATGGCGCATGGCGAAGTTCAACCGCTTCCATAAACGTCCAGTATAATGCGATGAAAATTGGCATTTGAAGGATTAATGGTAAGCAACCGCCAAGTGGATTTACTTTTTCTTCTTTGTAAAGTTTCATCATTTCTTGGCTCATACGTTGGCGATCATCACCAAAACGTTCCCGCATTTCTTGCATTTTTGGTTGCAACATACGCATTTTCGCCATAGAAGTGTATTGTGCTTTTGTAAGCGGATATAAAATCGCTTTCACCACTAAGGTGACACAAATAATTGCCACACCCCAGTTAGATACAATACTTTGAATGAACGTTAATAACCAGAATAATGGTTTTGCGATGAACCATGCCCAACCGTAATCAACGGTTAAGTCTAAGTGGTTAGCCACTTCAGCCATTTTGTTTTGTAATTTTGGACCAGTCCATAATGAGCTGGTAATTGTTTCTGTTGCACCCGCTGGAACAGATACCACTGGACCACGATAACCAATAGACGCAACGTTATTTTTGCTGTCTGTAATACTATAAAGTTGGTTATTTACATCTTGATTTGGGATCCAAGCTGATACGAAATAGTGTTGTAAAATAGCAACCCAACCTGCTTTGGTATCGATAGAAAGATTTTTATCTTTCATATCGCTGAAGCTGTATTTTTTGTAATTGGTTTCTGAAGAAGAATACGCACCACCGGTATAAGTAGGCATTGCCACGTTACCGCTGCTTTCAACTAATGTGTGTTTTAATTGGCCGTAAGGTTCAACTTCAATTGCACTACCACTTTGGTTCACAATTTCAAAGTTAACACCTACATCGTAACTATCACGTTTTAACACAAAGGTTTTACGATAAGTCACACCATCTTTTTCAAATGTTAATGGCACTGAAAGTTCATTTTGACCTTCTGCTAATTTGAAATTGTCGCCAGTAACTTGATATTGCGCGCGACCTGCTTTTGTATCGATCCCGTTTTTACCAATTAAACCGCTTTGTGCAATGTAAACATGCTCCTTTGTATCTTTTAACAAGACGAAAGGTTCTTTTGAACCTAATTCTGCATCATATTTTAATAGTTCAGAACTGATTACATCACCACCTAATGTATCCACTTTCAAACGGAGTACATCATTTTCTAATGTGATAATTTGACCTTTTGTTTGTGAATCTGCCACTACTTCAGCAGATGAAGAAGAACTTGCCGGGACATCAGAAGAGGCGGCTGTTGTTTGTTCCGTGGTCTGTTGTTGAACAGGTGGATTTTTATCAAGTTGCCATTGCTGATAAACAAGGAAAGAAATAAAGAGTAGTGCAAGCACTAATAGGCTACGTCTTGAGTCCATTATTTTTTCTCATCGTTATTATTAATCTTTTTCGGCGGAACAGGATCGAATCCACCGGCGCTTAAGGGGTGACATTTTAATACACGTTTTAGCGTAAGCCAACTACCTTTTAACAATCCATGTGTTTTTAACGCCTCAATACCATAGCAAGAACAAGTTGGCACAAAACGACAACGGGGCCCGATTAAAGGGCTAATCGCTACTTGATAAAACTTAATTAAAGCGATGAGGATTTTTGTGCCAAACGAATGTGACGTGCCCATAATTTATCCAAAGTTTGTAAAAACGTTTTATTATCAAGCTGACCAATGCCACGTTTCGCCACAAAGACAAAGTCACAAGAAGGCAAATTATGTTGAGATAAACGAAAACTTTCACGAACTAAACGTTTAATACGATTACGATCATGTGCTCGTTTAAGATGTTTTTTAGCCACAGTTAAACCTAAGCGTGGATGCTCAAGATTATTTTTGCGTGCGAGAATGGTAATTTCAGGGGTGCTTGCTCGAAACGGTTGTTCGAAGACATTTTTGAATTGAGTGGGAGTTAGCAATCGTAACTCCCGAGAGAAGTTTAGCTTAATCACTAAAAACGGTGATTATGCAGATAAACTCTTACGACCTTTAGCACGACGACGAGCTAAAACTTGACGGCCGTTTTTAGTTGCCATACGAGCACGGAAACCGTGAGTACGGCTACGTTTTAATACAGAAGGTTGAAATGTACGTTTCATTGTAATCTACCTAAATCAAAATGGTTTACTGTTTTGATATTCAAAACACAACAAGGGTTATAAAAAATAGACCGCAATTTTAATCATAAATTGGGCTTTCGTCAAATAAGAAAAGAGAAAATTCCGAAATAATCTTCCGTTTCTTCTAAAATCGTGGGGATTATACGGATTTTGCACAAAATCTCAAGCAACCTTTTTGTCTTTTTTTGACGACCAACAGAAGATCTTTTGCCTAAATTATTGTAAAATTCTCTTCGATTTTTAACCGCACTTTTGCGGCTTTTATTTTATACGCATATAACATAAGGATAATTTATCGTGAGCCTTTCTACCCTATGGCAAGATTGCTTATCTCAACTACAAGATCAGGTTTCCCCGATGGATCTCAGTACTTGGTTACGCCCACTACAAGCGGATGTAATCTCGCAAGATCAAGTGGTGTTATATGCGTCCAATATGTTTGTGAAAAGCTGGGTGGAAAATCACTACTTGGCTCAAATTCATCAAATTTGCCAAGCCCTTGCTAAAAATCCAAATTTACAAATTATCGTAAAAGAAGGGGTAAAACCAGCTCCCAAAGCTGTTGAATCATCCTCAACTCAAACAACTAATCATCAAGAAAGTGCGGTAAATTTTCAGCAAGAATCTGATGCGCCGACTAAATTTGAATCACACCTAAATCGTAAACATTTATTTGAAAACTTTGTTGAAGGTAAATCAAACCAACTCGCCCGTGCAGTAGGTCAAAAACTCGCTCTTGCGCCTGGTGAACCAATAGCAAACCCATTCTTTTTATATGGTGGTACAGGTTTAGGTAAAACTCACTTATTACACGCAATCGGTAATGGCATTTTAGCGAATAAACCGAATGCCAGAGTGCTTTATATCCATGCTAATAATTTTATGCAGCACATGGTAAAAGCGATGCGTGATAATAAAATGGAGCAATTCAAAAAATTCTATCGTTCTCTTGATGCATTGTTAGTGGATGATATTCAATTCTTCGCAGAAAAAGAAAAAACACAAGAAGAATTTTTCCATATTTTCAATAGTTTATTTGAAACTGGCCGTCAAATCATTTTGACTTCTGACCGCTATCCAAAAGAAATTGAAAAAATTGAAGAACGCCTAAAATCTCGTTTCGGTTGGGGTTTAACGACTGCGATTGAACCACCAGATTTAGAAACCCGTGTTGCGATTTTGCTGAAAAAAGCAGAAGAACATAATATGGAACTGTCAGAAGAAGTAGCATTCTTTATTGCACAACGTTTACGCACCAATGTTCGTGAATTAGAAGGCGCATTAAACCGTGTGAAAGCGATGCAAGACTTCAAAGGTGGTCACATTGATATTGATTTTGTTCGTGACACATTAAAAGATATTCTTGCCTTACAAGAACGTTTGGTAACCATTGAAAATATTCAGAAAGTCGTGGCAGAATACTATCGAATTAAAGTGGCTGATTTAAAATCAAAAAGCAGAGCAAGATCAGTCACTCGCCCACGCCAAGTTGCGATGGCGTTAGCAAAAGAATTAACCAATAAAAGCTTACCGGAAATTGGCCGTGCCTTTGAACGCGATCACACGACAGTCTTAAATGCCTGCCGTGAAGTGCCAAAATTCCGTGAAAAAGACAGCAGTATTCAAGAAGATTGGGCGAATTTAATTCGCACATTATCTGCATAAGGAGCCAATGATGCAATTTAGCATTTCAAGAGAAAATCTATTAAAACCCTTACAGCAAGTTTGTGGCGTATTAAGCAATCGTCCGAATATTCCTGTATTAAATAACGTGTTATTACAAATTGAAGATAACCGTTTAACGATTACAGGTACAGACCTTGAAGTTGAGCTTTCTAGTTATACTCAACTTTCCTCTTCAACCGCTGATGGCGCGTTCACCATTCCGGCTAAAAAATTCTTAGATATTTGCCGTACATTATCAGATGAATTTGAAATTACAGTTACCTTTGAAGAAGATCGAGCCATTGTAGAATCAGGTCGCAGTAAGTTTAATCTTACTACTCTGCCCGCTGAAGAATATCCAAATCTAACGGATTGGCAATCTGAAGTGGATTTTGCCTTACCGCAAAGTACCTTGCGTCGCTTAATTGAGGCAACCCAATTTTCAATGGCAAACCAGGATGCTCGTTATTTCTTAAATGGCATGAAATTTGAAACAGAAGGTAATTTATTACGTACTGTTGCAACTGACGGTCACCGTCTTGCCGTTTGTACGATCGAATTAGATCAAGATCTACAAACCCATTCAGTTATTCTCCCTCGTAAAGGTGTATTAGAACTGAATCGCTTACTAGAAAGCAGTGATGAACTTGCTCGTTTGCAAATCGGCACGAATAATCTTCGTATTCACTTAAACCACATTGTGTTTACCTCAAAACTCATTGATGGTCGCTTCCCGGATTACCGTCGTGTATTACCACGTAATGCAACTCGTATCGTAGAAGGTAACTGGGAAACTTTAAAACAAGCTTTTGTACGTGCATCTATCCTTTCTAATGAGCGTGTGCGCAGTGTGCGTTTAAACTTAAGTGAAAACCAACTTAAAATTACTGCTTCTAACCCAGAACACGAAGTGGCAGAAGAAATCGTGGATGTGAATTATCAAGGTGAAGAAATGGAAGTGGGCTTTAATGTGACTTACATTTTGGATGTATTGAACGCCTTAAAATGCCAACAAGTACGTATTCGCCTCACTGATGCATCATCAAGCTGCTTAATTGAAAACAGCGAAGATGCAAGCGCAGAATACGTCATTATGCCAATGCGCCTCTAGAAATAATGGCCATTTCCCGCTTAATTGTTGAAAAATTTAGAAATTTAAATGCCGTGGATCTTGAATTTGATCACGGCTTTAACTTTTTAGTCGGCAACAATGGCAGCGGAAAAACGAGCTTATTAGAAGCAATTTTTTATCTAGGACATGGACGCTCTTTCAAAAGTGCGGTCGCAAATCGCATCATTTCTTACGACGAACCTCATTTCACGCTTTTTGGACAAATACAAGAAAGCCAACATCAATGGTCTGTTGGCTTACAAAAACTTCGTCAAGGTAATACCATTGCGAAAATAAACGGTGAAGACGGCAATAAAATTGCCGATCTAGCTCACCTTTTACCCATGCAATTAATTACGCCTGAAGGACTTACCCTATTAAACGGTGGGCCAAGTTTTCGACGTGCATTTTTAGATTGGGGTTTATTCCACCACCATAATAGCTTTCATTCCTCTTGGGTCGCCTTAAACCGTTTATTAAAGCAGCGAAATGCCGCACTCAGTCAAAATCAGCCTTATTCTGCAATAAAAATATGGGACATTGAATTAGCTAAATTAGCCCATCAAGTGAGTGATTGGCGCACTGAATATGCAGAAGCCTTACGTCCTGAGATCGAAAAAACCTGCCAGTTATTTTTACCTGAATTAGAGATTACTGTTAGCTTTCATCAAGGCTGGGAGAAAGAGACAGAATATGGCGAATTACTAGCGCAAAACTTTGAGCGAGATAAAGCCATTGGCTATACGGTTTCAGGTCCACAAAAAGCCGATTTTCGCTTTAAAGCTAATGGGCTCCCCGTGGAAGATGTGCTCTCTCGTGGGCAATTAAAATTATTGATGTGTGCGCTACGTTTAGCCCAAGGTGAGCATTTAATGATTCAAAAACAGCGTCATTGTATCTTTCTGATTGATGACTTTGCCTCAGAGTTGGATCAACATAAACGTGCGCTTCTAGCTGAACGCTTGCAACAAAGTGGATCTCAAGTCTTTGTTACTGCCATCACTCAAGGTCAACTCAAAGAGATGCAAGTAGGAAAAGGAAAATTGTTCCAAGTGGATACCGGTAAGATCACCGAATTGCAACCATAAAAAATAATCCGATCGGTTTAAGGATCGGATTACGTTTAAAACAATGCTATTTTTGACCGCACTTTAGTTTGGTTTCCATTCACCATTCAATACGGTACCTATCACATCATAATCTTTTGTGAATACCGCTAAGTTTGCGACTTTACCTGCTTCAACAGAACCTAAACGATCATCTACGCCAATCGCTCTTGCTGGGTAAAGGTTACTCATGCGAATTGCTTCCGCTAGTGGAATTTCCACATACTCTACGGCATTTCTGATGGACTCCATCATGGTAATTGATGCCCCTGCAATCGTACCATTTGCATCGTAGCAACGACCTTCTTTTACATAAATTGGTTTTCCTACAAAAGTGAAAGTTTCCAATTCAGGTGGTGCACCTGCAGCAGCAAGAGAATCTGTCACGATACAAAGTTTGTCACCTTTCGCTTTTTTATCTAAGCGAACGTTACCAAAATTCACATGCACGCCATCTACAATAATCCCCGTGTAAACATCGGAATCTAACACTGCGCCAACTACGCCCATCGCACGTCCTGAACTGATCGGTGACATCGCATTATGCAAGTGTGTCGCAAAGGTTGCCCCTTTATGAAAGGCCGCTTTCGCCACTTCATAAGTCGCATTAGAATGGCCAATAGACACGATAATGCCTGCTTTCACAAAATCAGGAATATATTGCACCGTTGGGTTTTCAGCGGCAATGGTCAGTTTGGTGATAACATCCGCGTTATCACATAAGAAATTTTTCATCTCTGGCGTCGCTTCACGGATATATTCCGGACGGTGTACGCCTTTTTTCTCAAGACTTAAATAAGGGCCTTCGATATGTAAGCCAAGCGCTTGGTTTTTATGCTTATTCAAATATTCACGCATGATACTTACTGCGCGTTTAATATCTTCATCTGGTGCAGTAATAAACGTTGGCAAGAAACTGGTACAGCCTGATTTTAAGTTCGTGGCTTGCATAATTTCTAATGTTTCCACGCTTGTTTGATCGTTAAACATCACGCCGCCACAGCCATTTAATTGTAAATCAATAAAACCTGCAGTGAGATTATGACCTTTTAAATCAATAGTTTTAATCCCGTTTTCTAATTCGCTTTGTGGAATAACGGATTGAATATATTCCCCTTCAATAACCACTGCATAATCTCTTAAGACTTCATTTTTCGTGTAGATTACGCTGTTAATTAATGCATACTTCATCATACCTTCCTAAAATCCAATTAAAATTAACCGCACTTATAACACACTATGAATCGCGCGACCTTCCAATTCAGTAAAATATTTCACTGTTTTGACTTTCAATTCTTGCAATGCTGGCTCATCACATACCAAAACGAAATGACGATGAAGCTGTAAAGCACTCACTGTCCAAAGGTGATTAATACTGCCCTCTACGGCTGCTTGTACGGCTAAGGCTTTATTATGACCCGTTGCTAAAATCATCACTTCTTCTGCATCAAGTAATGTCCCTACACCGATTGTTAAGGCATATTTTGGTACTTGATTTACGTCATTATTAAAGAAACGAGAATTCGCGATAATAGTATCTGGCGTTAAAGTTTTAATACGGGTACGCGAACTTAAAGAAGACGCAGGTTCATTAAAGGCAATATGTCCATCAACACCTACTCCGCCCATAAATAAATGAATTTTGCCATAAGATTTAATTTTTTCTTCATAACGACGACATTCTTCATCATGGTCATCGGTGTTGCCATTCAAAATATTGATATTTTGCGGTTGAATATCAATATGATTGAAGAAATTATTATGCATAAAGCTGTGATAACTTTCCGGATGTTCTTTTGGTAAGCCCACATATTCATCCATATTGAAGGTCACCACATGCTTAAAACTCACTTCTCCTGCTTGATTTAATTTGATCAATTCCTGATAGGTCTTAAGTGGCGTACCACCTGTTGGTAAACCTAATACAAAAGGACGTTCTGCAGTAGGTTTAAAATGATTAATTCGATCAGCAATATGACGCGCCGCCCAACGGCTGACTTGTTGTTCATTGTTCAGAGGAATGAGACGCATAATAACCTTCCTTATCAGTACCACACCGACATTCTTTCCTCTCCGATAGAGAGAGGAAAGAAGTAAGTGCGGTCACTTTTCCATTAATTTATAAATATTTTGCTTTTAACTCTTTCGCTTTCGCTAATTGCTCTGGCGTCGCTTTCGCTGTCATTGGCTCACGGCAATAACCTGCATCCACGCCATCTAGTTTCAATAACTCTTTGATAGTGAGATATAAGCCATTCGCTAAAATGCCTTCGATAAGATCATTGGTCACATGTTGAACTTGAAGCGCATCAGCCAATTTACCTTGTTTGGTTAATTCAAAGATTTGTCTTGCGCGTACACCATTAACGTTGAATGTACTACCAATTGCACCATCCACACCTAAAGATACTGCAGGTACCATCATTTCATCAAAACCAGCCCAAATGAGGTGATTTGGATAAGCTTTTTTCAAGCGTTCTAATAGATAGAAGTCCCCAGCGGTAAATTTCACACCAAGCACTTTCGGGTTTTTATAAAGTTCGCCGAATTGCTCAATACCCATGTTCACACCTGTTAAGAACGGAATTGAGTACACGATCATGTTATTGCCTGTTTCCGCAATAATGGTGTCGTAGTAATGTTTGATTTCAGGGAAGCTGAATTTATAGTAGAAAGGCGTTACCGCAGAAAGGCTGTCATAGCCTAATTCGGTTGCATATTTACCTAATTCCACTGCTTCATGTAAGTTCACGCTACCCACTTGTGCGATTAACGCTACTTGGTCTTTTGCTTCATCTTTCGCAATACGGAAAATTTGTTTTTTCTCTTCCGTAGAAAGCATAAAGTTTTCACCTGTTGAGCCGCCTACATATAAACCATCAATTTTCATCTTATCAATGTTATAGCGAATAATCTCGCGTAAGCCTTTTTCATTGATAGAGCCATCTTCATTGAATGATACTAATAACGCACTAAAAATACCTTTTAAGTTACGCATTTTTCTCTCCTATTTGATACGTTGTTCTAAAATGACATTTAATGTTTTTTGCTTTATTTTGACCGCACTTTCCTGTGATGCCTGTACCAATAAAGCGTAAATCAAATCTAATACGAATAATTGAGCAATCTTCGTGCCGATAGAGTCGCCTTGCAACTTGCCCTGCTTATTCCCATTCACTAAAACAAGATCGGCATATTCAGTGATGGGGGAACGCAAACTATGCGTAATCGCAATGGTTTTGGCACCGTTTTCTTTCGCAATTTTCATGGTATGCGTGGTTTCTTGAGAATAACCGGAATGACTCAAACCAATAGCGACATCTTTTTTCGTCAATAAAGAGGCCTGCATATACATAAAATGGTTGTTACCTGTCGCATCCACTTGCACACCGATACGCATCAATTTATTTTTTGCATCTTCCGCGGTAATACCGGATGTACCCACACCAAATAAAAAGACACGATTCGCTTGTTGAATGGTTTTTACTGCCTCTTCCAACTGCTCAAAATCTAATAAATTAATGGTTTCATCCATCACGTTATTGATGGCTGATTTCAGCTTATGCGCAATATTCAATGAGTTGTCAGAATCGGTAATATCTGAATCTAATACGGTGTTATCTTTGCCATCTTTTGTGGCAAGCTCGATGGATAATTCCAATTTAAAATCACTGAAGCCTTTAAAGCCGAGAGTACGGCAAAAACGCACAAAGGTCGCCTCCCCCACTTCTAAATGAGCGGCAATTTCAGCTAAAGGAGCCTGCACCGCAAGATCGGGATTCAATAAAATTGCATCTGCAATTTTCTTTTCAGTCTTCGTTAAACTGCGATACAACGAGCTGATGGTATTTAAAATATTGCCGTTTTTAGCCATAAACCACTCCCGTATTTTTTGCTTGTAATAAGCAATCTTTTACCCAATAAGCCGCGCCAATCAAGCCTGCATCTTGTCCAAATTGAGCACTTTCTAAGTCGCAGTGATAAACAGCGGGAAGTTCACTTAATAAAGATTGAACTAACGGTAAATAACCTTCTGCCAACCCTACGCTACCGCCAACTACGACTTTTTGAATGTCTAATCCAATCTTCAAATCTGCAATTAAATTCGCAATAGCTTGGGCTGAACGAGTCACAAGTGCGGTCGCTTTTTCATCATTTTGATGGAAACGCACAAAAACTTCTTTCGGATCACAAGGATCATCCCATTGAGAAGAAACCGCCTCAATCGCGCGACCTGATGCAATGACTTCAACACAACCACGGCGGCCACAGCCACAAATTGGACCATTAGGATCGGCCAAAGTATGGCCAATATGTCCTGCAATACCGTTTGGCTCAGTAAGTAAACGATGATTTAAAATTAAACCGCCCCCTACGCCTGTGGAAACCGTAATAAAGGTAAAGTTTTGAACATCATTAGGATTTTGTAATTGATACTCGGCATAGGCTGCCGCTTGCACGTCATTAAGTAAACCAATCGGTTTATCAGTATGCTGTGCAATGCTGTCTTTTAATGGGAATTGGGCTAATCCACCCAAATTTTTAGGATTAAGTGCAGTCAAAATGCCTTGATTAATAATGCCCGTTGAAGCAACAGCGACATAATCAAACTGCCCTTCATATTCTTTTAGCAACTGAGCAAGGGTTTGATGCATGGCTTGCGCAGCGTCATCCTGTGGCGTGGAAATCTGTTTTCGCTGCTGAATTTCACCATTTTTCACTATAGCAGAAGCGATTTTCGTGCCACCAATATCTAATGCCAAACAACGCTGTAATGTCTGCCCACTATCCACTGTTAATGACATATCTTCTTCCTTTATTTTTTCGCTGAATGAATGGCTTCGGCAAACCAACTTACAATATGCTCTAAACGCGTTAATGCAGAACCAACTGTCACACAATAAGCACCAATTTCAATTGCCGTTTTCGCCAACTCAGGGGTGTTATAACGTCCTTCCGCCATGACTCGGCAGCCTGCCGCTTTCAAATCTTTAACTAATTGATAATCAGGCTCTTCCGGTACAGTGCCACCGGTATAGCCAGACATCGTACTGCCCACAATATCAAAACCCAGTTTTTGACAGTACAAGCCTTCTTCTAAATTCGAACAATCCGCCATGGCTAAACAGCCTAATTCGTGGATTTTTTTGACCGCACTTTCAATATCTACCGGTCTAGGACGATTTGTCCCATCCACAGCGATAATGTCTGCACCGGCTTTCGCTAAATCTTCAATATCATGCAAAAATGGGGTAATTCGTACAGGGCTGTCAGGTAAATCACGTTTCACAATACCAATAATCGGCACATTCACAGTAGGGCGTGTTGCTTTAAGATTTTCTACTCCCTCAATACGCAAGCCCGCTGCGCCACCAATAACAGAAGCCTGTGCCATAGCCGCCACGATTTCTGGTTTATCCATCGGGCCGTCATCGACAGGCTGACAAGAAGCAATAAGACCAAATTTGATTTTATCTAAGACTTCATTATGTGATAATTTCGACATATAAACTCCTACATTAGACAGTAACACTTGGTTTCCTTTTTTGGCTTTCTGAGCATTATAGTAAAACGCAGCAAAGCTTGCACCATAAAAAAAATATTTTTGAAGTATAATTTCAAAATTTGTGATCGGCTTCTCAATTTTGAGATAAAGTTACCACATTTATACAAAATATTTTTTTTTACTTTAGAATATGAAGTAATACTTCATTACTATAAATAGGAGAAAAAAATGAATGTGTTAGGTTATGCGCAAAAAATTGGGCAAGCCTTAATGGTACCTGTTGCTGTCTTACCAGCAGCCGCTGTACTGATGGGTATTGGTTATTGGCTTGACCCAGATGGCTGGGGAGCGAACAGTCAACTTGCTGCATTTTTAATTAAATCAGGCGGTGCTATCATCGATAACATGGGCCTGCTTTTTGCCGTTGGCGTTGCTTTCGGTTTATCTAAGGACAAACATGGTTCTGCTGCTCTTTCAGGTTTAGTGGGTTACTATGTGGTAACCACTCTGCTTTCACCTGGCAGCGTTGCTCAGCTACAACATATCGATGTAAGTGAAGTGCCAGCCGCCTTCGGGAAAATCAATAACCAATTTATTGGGATTTTGATCGGGGTGATTTCGGCTGAACTTTATAACCGTTTCTATCAAGTAGAATTGCCAAAAGCGTTTTCCTTCTTTAGCGGAAAACGCCTTGTGCCAATCGTCGTTTCCTTTGTCATGATGTTCATCAGCTTCGTATTGCTTTACATCTGGCCATATATTTTCGGCGGTTTAGTGTCATTCGGTGAAAGCATTAAAGATTTAGGCGCGGTCGGTGCTGGTCTTTACGGTTTCTTCAACCGTTTACTCATTCCTGTTGGCTTACACCATGCATTGAACTCAGTATTCTGGTTTGACGTCGCAGGTATCAATGATATTCCAAACTTCTTAGGTGGTGCTAAATCACTTGCTGAAGGCACTGCAACGGTTGGTGTAACCGGTATGTATCAAGCCGGTTTCTTCCCTGTCATGATGTTCGGTTTACCGGGTGCCGCATTAGCGATTTATCTCAGCGCTAAACCAAGCCAAAGAACTAAAGTGGCATCAATCATGCTTGCAGGTGCGTTTGCCTCATTCTTCACTGGTATCACCGAGCCATTAGAATTCTCTTTCATGTTTGTTGCACCAGTACTTTACTTCATCCACGCGGTATTAACCGGTATTTCTGTCTTTATCGCCGCAACAATGCATTGGATCGCAGGCTTCGGTTTCAGTGCAGGTCTCGTGGATATGGTACTTTCATCACGCAACCCATTAGCCGTTGAATGGTATATGCTAATTGTACAAGGCTTAGTATTCTTCGTGATTTACTATGCCGTATTCCGTTTTGCAATTAAAGCTTTCAACTTAAAAACATTAGGTCGTACAGAAGAAGCAGAAGAAACCACTGCAGCACAACCAGCAGCAAGCCAATCTCGCGAAGAAAGAGCGGTCAAATTTATTGATGCTTTAGGTGGTGCTGATAACTTCAAAAATATTGATGCTTGTATCACTCGCTTACGTTTAAGCTTAGTGGACCAACACAAAATTAATGAAGAGCAGCTTAAGTCTCTTGGTGCAAAAGGTATCGTGAAAATTGGTAACGA
This sequence comes from uncultured Haemophilus sp., assembly GCA_963548985.1. GTDB lineage: Bacteria > Pseudomonadota > Gammaproteobacteria > Enterobacterales > Pasteurellaceae > Haemophilus_D. The sequence goes on from CAUUXN010000001.1 coordinate 22,330, forward strand.
TGGTTTACAAGTGGTTCTCGGCCCTGAAGCTGAACTTGTGGCAGAAGCCATGAAACAAAAAGTGAAATAACACACAAAATGAAATGCCGACTCAGAAATGGGTCGGTATTTTTTTGCCAAAAATAAAGTAAAAAATGACCGCACTTTAGCTGAGAATTTCTCATTCGAAGTGAGTTAAATGAAAGTTTGAAAATTGAAGATTGTTTTGAAGGGTGGTGGAACTAAGCAGAATTGGTCTTAACAGCAAGTGGCTTACTGCATCGCATCCCTGCGGGATTTCTACCTAGCCCACCATAGATTTAAAGCATCTCTGGGGTTCCAGTCTGCGATATAAAATTAAAAGATTAAGAATCTTTTAAAAGCCACTTATATATTCAGGAGACCAATCCTGACTTCCAAACAAACTACGTTGAAAGGCAGTGTTATGATAGAAGTCTTCCGCTATTTTGTCAATTAAGATATTGCACTAAAAGAAGTATTTTTTCGCTTTTCGCATAAAAATTAACAAAGACATTTCAACTATCACATCAATGTAACAAAAATAAAATAACCGCCTGATTAAAGGCGGTTATTTTTGCTATCGAGTGCCGTAAACCACAATGGTTTTACCGTGTGCATGAATGAGATTTTGATCTTCTAGCATCTTAATTATTCGCCCTACGGTTTCACGTGAACAGCCCACCATTTGACCGATTTCCTGACGCGTAATTTTAATCTGCATACCATCCGGATGAGTCATGGCTTCAGGCTGTTTTGCTAAGTGCATAAGCGCCTGAGCAATACGGCCTGCCACATCCAAAAAGGCCAAGTTAGTTACTTGTCGAGAGGTATTCTGCAAGCGTTTTGATAACTGAGAAGTCAGGAACATTAAAATCTCAGGATTAATTTGGATAAGCTGACGATATTTTTTATAGGAAATTTCTGCAATTTCACAAGGGGTTTTCGTTTTTACCCAAGCAGAACGCTTCGAGCCTTCATCAAATAAACCCGCTTCACCAAAAAATTGTCCGGCACCTAAATAAGATAAAATCATCTCTTTGCCTTCATCATCTTTCGATGAAACCATCACCGTTCCTTTAATTAAGAAATATAAAATATTGGCATCTTCCCCCGCATGAATTAAGGTGGATTTTGCCGGATATTTATGTAAATGGCAGTGCGTTAGGAACCAATCCAGAGCAGGATCACGTTGCTGATCATCATCTTGCGGCTTTTGTTCTTCTGATAATTCTACATTTTCTGACATATAAGCTCCTATTGATTTATTTTAGAAATTCCATTTTATCTTTTATATCAATGGATTCATGTAATTCTGACCAAACAATCACTGCACTTCCATTGTGAATCTTGTTTAGTAGATGTTGTTTTTTTTGTTCTAAAGAAAATTCGTGTGAACCATAATCGGTACCTTCTCTAAGTACCACACTTTCCACAATATTTTCTAAGGTTTCTGTTGGCAATTCTTGCCACGGAATAATCATATATTTATCAACTAAAGTCAATTAAGCAAAAAGCGGTTCAAGAAAACGCCATTGCTGTTCAAAACTTTGATTTGCGCCTAAACGGAAGTTTGTGCGGACATAACGCATAAACTGCCCTTCACAGAGCGTCACTAAATGCCCCGCAATAATACGTTCATCGACGTTAAAACCCCGCCCTTCACGTAATTTTCGCATTTGTAAAATATTCACAAATTGCATTTCAAGACGATCAAAAAATTGCGCGACACGAGCCTGTAAAAGTGGCTCTTCAAACATCAATGCATGTCCGGTCAAAATACGTGTTAAACCTGGATTTTTACGCGCAAAGTCGAGGATCATCTGCATAATGTCACGCACGCGGTTCATCGTATTGGTTTCATTACGAATTGATGTGGTGATACGGCTAAATAAATTCGCTTCAATATTATCGATCAACGCTTCAAACATTTTGGTTTTACTTGGGAAGTAACGATAAAGAGCGGCTTCTGACACGCCCACCTCTTCCGCTAAACGTGCTGTTGTCATACGCTCCATTCCCCGTTCAGAATGCAGCATATGGGTAAGCACCGTCAACACTTGTTGCCGACGTTCTTTTACCGTACGTTTTTCGATTTTTGGCGGTTTGATTTCCGCCGCAATCTCATCAACTTCTACGAGAGATAATTGTTCTACCATAGTTTATTTTTTACCTGAATGACCAAAACCGCCCTCACCGCGTTCAGTTTCGGTAAATTCGCTGACAATATTGAATTCCGCTTGTACGACTGGCACGAAGACTAACTGTGCAATACGATCACCAACTTCGATTTTGAACGGTTCATGACCTCGATTCCATACCGATACCATTAATGGACCTTGATAATCTGAATCAATTAAGCCCACTAAGTTACCTAATACGATACCGTGTTTATGACCTAAACCCGAACGAGGCAGAATCACTGCGGCAAGGTTCGGATCGGCAATATAAATTGAAAGGCCTGTTGGAATAAGTTTAGTTTCGCCTGGTTGAATTTCAATGCCTTCTTCAAGTAATGCACGTAAATCCAAACCAGCTGAACCTTCGGTTGCATAGGTTGGTAAAGGAAATTCGTTGCCAATACGGCTATCTAAAATTTTTACATCAATTTTTTTCATGCTTATTTATCCTTTAAAAGAAATCTGTCATACAAAAGTGCGGTCACAAAATCTAACAAATTTTGAGCCTATTTTATTTGTGATAATGCGCAACAATTTCAGTGATCAACACTTCTGCCAATTTATTTTTATCAGTTAACGGCAACGCTTTTTCGCCTGTTTTCCAAAAGATCTGCAAAGCATTTTGATCTTGTCCGAATACTTGCCCACCCGATACATCATTGGCACAAATCATATCTAAATTTTTGCGTTGAAGTTTGCTCTTCGCATACTCAGCGACATTTTGCGTTTCAGCTGCAAAGCCCACAACAAATGGACGATCTTTTTCTAAACTTGCCACACTCGCGATAATGTCTGGATTTTTCACCAATTTAAGAGAAAGCTCATCGTTATCATTGGTTTTCTTAATTTTTTGATCAGCAACGTCCGCCACTCGATAATCAGCCACAGCAGCACAGCCAATAAAGATGCGATTTTTGACCGCACTTTCAAGGGAGGCTTGCCACATTTCATGGGCGGTTGTTACATCAATACGATGAACATTTTTCGGTGTAGCCAGATTAACAGGGCCGGCAATTAAGGTGACATTTGCCCCACGTTTTGCAAAGGCCTCGGCAATTGCAAAGCCCATTTTACCTGAGCTGTGATTAGAAATATAACGAACAGGATCGATAGCCTCACGCGTTGGGCCTGCCGTAATGGTGACACTTAAATCAGCTAAATCTTGTTGAACGGTAAAGAGTGATTGAAGCGACGCAAAAATTTCAGCGGGCTCAGACATTCTGCCCGCGCCCACATCACCACAAGCCTGAAAACCGCTATTTGGCCCCACAAAATAAATGCCTCGCGCAGAAAGAGCGGTCAAATTTTGTTGTGTAATCGCCTGGCGGTACATTTGCTGATTCATAGCCGGTGCGAGCAAAATAGGGGCACTTGTCGCGAGACAAATCGTGCTAAGTAAATCATTTGCCATTCCAACGGTTAAACGCGCAATAAAATCGGCGCTAGCTGGCGCAATCACAATCGCATCAGCCCATTTGGCCAGCTCAATATGCCCCATAGCTAATTCAGCTTGAGGATCAAGTAAAGATTGAGAAACCGCATTGCCTGAAATGGCTTGTAACGTTAAAGGCGTGACAAATTCAGCGGCGGCAGGCGTTAAAGCCACTCGAACTTCTGCATTAGATTTGCGTAATAAACGAATAAACTCAATGGTTTTATAGGCGGCGATGCCTCCTGTAATCCCGACAACAATACGCTTTCCGCTCAAGCTCATTTGCTACTCCGCTGCAACTTAATAGAATGGATATGTTTTGTGTGTTAGTACTTAACAACTTAAGGTCGCCTATTTTACTTCAAATTTCGCCAATAAAAAATTTTATTTTTGCGATCTCGATTTCAAAAATAAAACTAGTTTCTCGCAAAGATTGAAAACATCCTGAAAATTGACCGCACTTTTTTCTTTTCATTAATTAATATGCAAACAAACTCTCCTTTAATGCCTCGTGAAAAATTGTTGAAATATGGCGTTGAAGCCCTAGAAGATCACGAATTACTCGCTATTTTTCTACGAACAGGGATTAAAGGTTGCCCTGTCATGGAATTATCACATAACGTGCTGCAACATTTTGGCTCTCTTCGAACCTTATTAAGCGCAGATAAAGAAGCCTTTTGCAAAGTAAAAGGATTAGGCATTACGCAGTTTATTCAACTGCAAGCCACCACAGAAATGACAAAGCGGTATCTGAAGCAAGAATTACTGATAGAGCATGTATTTAGCGACACATCTACGGTAAAGCTTTATCTTCAAGCGGAGCTTCATCACGAAGAACGTGAAATTTTTATGGTGTTATTTCTAGATAATCAACATCGTTTGATTAAAAAAGAGCGGTTATTTTTAGGCACAATTAATGTGACGAATGTTTATCCACGAGAAATCATCAAAGAAAGCCTTTACTGCAATGCAGCCGCCTTAATTTTGGCTCACAACCACCCTTCTGGCCTAGCAGAACCTAGCTATTCCGACAAAATGATCACACAAAAAATTATTGAAGCTGCTGAGTTAATGGACATTCGTATTTTGGATCATTTTATTGTCGGCAAAGGGACTTGTTATTCTTTTGCAGAACATAATCTGTTATAGTTTTAGGGAATTTGATGATTTTTTTATCGTTCATTTCCATTTAAAGACGGAAAAATCGCTTTTGGACTTGAGAAATGAAAATAAAGTCAGTATAATTTGCGACCTTTAATATAGTAAGTGGGTCGGATACTGCGACCTGACGAGGAAGCAAGCTTAGTTTTAAGCTTCATTATCCGAACCATAAGCTCGAGCTTATATTTAAATTATTGGAGATTATTATGTCTAGAGTTTGTCAAGTAACAGGCAAGCGTCCAGCTGTGGGTAATAACCGCTCACACGCGTTGAATGCGACACGTCGTCGTTTTCTTCCAAACCTTCACACTCACCGTTTCTGGGTTGAAAGTGAAAACCGTTTCGTAACCTTACGTTTAACTGCGAAAGGTATGCGTATTATTGATAAAAAAGGCATTGATGCAGTATTAGCTGAAATCCGTGCTCGTGGCGAAAAAATCTAAGGAGCTAAAAAATGGCAGCTAAAGGCGCTCGTGAGAAAATCCGTTTAGTTTCTACTGCAGAGACCGGTCACTTCTACACAACTGATAAAAACAAACGTAATATGCCTGAAAAAATGGAAATCAAAAAATTTGATCCAGTAGTGCGTAAACACGTTATCTATAAAGAAGCAAAAATCAAATAATTTTGCTGATTTGAAAAAAGCCCGACATTGTTCGGGTTTTTTTATATCACAAATTCATTACCGAGATTATCTATGCCTGAACTTCCTGAAGTCGAAACTGCCCTGCGTGGTGTCAGCCCTTATTTGAAAGGTTTTACCATTGAAAAAATTGTAGTGCGCCAACCACAATTACGCTGGGTTGTCTCTCCTGAATTAACAACGCTCAAAAACGTCAAAATTTTAGATACTTCTCGCCGTGCGAAATACCTCATTATTCATACTGAAAAAGGTTATATCATTGGTCATTTAGGCATGTCTGGCTCTGTTCGAATTGTGCCGCACGATAGTCCTATTGATAAACACGATCACCTTGATATTGTGATGAATAATGGCAAATTACTGCGTTATAACGACCCCAGACGCTTCGGTGCATGGTTATGGACTGAAAACTTAGATGAGTTTCATCTTTTTCTAAAACTTGGCCCAGAACCACTTTCTGATGAATTTAATGCAGAATACCTTTTTAAAAAATCACGTAAAAAATCGACCGCACTTAAAACCTTTTTAATGGATAATGCTATCGTCGTGGGCGTAGGAAATATTTATGCCAATGAAACGCTCTTTTTATGTGGTTTGCACCCAATGAAATTAGCCGAAAATCTTACGCGAAACCAATGTGCTTTGCTCGTTGAAACGATTAAAAACGTATTAGCAAAAGCCATTACACAAGGTGGAACAACATTAAAAGATTTCTTACAACCTGATGGTCGCCCCGGGTATTTTGCGCAAGAATTGTTAGTTTACGGAAACAAAGACAAACCTTGTCCAAAATGTGGCACTAAGATTGAAAGTATGATTATTGGGCAACGCAATAGCTTTTATTGCCCACATTGTCAGAAAAAGAAATAGGCGTTATACACGCCTATTTTTTTAGAAAAAGGTGCTCCAGAAATGAGAAATTGGCATGGCGAGGAAAAGAGCCGGCAACATATTTGCCACATGGAACATTTGAATATTACAAATGCGAAAACCTGCCGCTATCATTAGCATACCGCCTACTGCGGCAAAATCACCTCGCATTTCAGGTGTCACAAAAGGAATAATAAATACTGCAGAATAAGCTAAAATCACTTGAACCAATGTTTGTGGCACAAAAATACTTGCTACAGAAATACCAAGCGATGTAGCAAAGATCATCGCGGTGAAAAAATCTAGAAAAGATTTTACAATAAGGATATCAAAATCACCTGTCATCCCTTCATTCATCGCCCCAAAAATCCCCGTTCCACTAAAAGAAAATAAAATCACAATCGCAACAAATTTAGACAAGAACTCTTCTTGGTTATGCATGCTACTTGGTGTATCAGGGAACATCCTTTCAACAAGGCCTTTCGCTGATGAGGCTAGCTTATTAATTCCGTGCTCTAATAAAAGCAATTCCCCAATTATCGTGCCTAATAACACCGATAAAATCATTGCCGGCATATTGGTGGTTTTCGCCACCATCACAATACCCATTCCCATGGAACATAAGCCAAAGATTAAAGTGAGATTAGTGCGTAAACGCTCTGGGATTCGACCACCTAGCATCGAGCCAATGACTGCCCCACTAATAATCGCCAGTGCATTGATATAAGGTCCGATAATCATCATTCTTCTCCAAATTAAACTGGTTCTATTATACGAAAAACGCGATGAAAATCGACCGCACTTTTAGCAATAAAAAAGGCATGGTTTCCCATGCCTTTTGTTTATTAACGATAAATTACCAGTGGTAACCTGCACCAACTGCTACACCCACTTTACCTTGAGTGTCGCTAGTACCCGCTAAACGAATAATGATTTTACCGTTATCTGAAATACGTGACATACCTAATGCCACTGCATTTTGACCTTGGTAATTACCCGCTGCCACAGATACCATGCTCTTACCTGGAATGTAAGCTTGTGGTAATTGAGACGCCGCTAACGCGCTTGCTGTACCCGCATTGACACGTTTACCTAACTTGTTCACTTGACCATTTAAGTGGTTGATCTTGTTATTCATGTCAGCTTTTACTTCGTGTAATTGGCTACCGTTTACCGCATCAGTGCTGTCTGCTGCAATACGTCCTGGGGCAACATTGGTAATTTGTTTATTACCTGCATCAATACCATTTTTAGTCATACTTGGACCATTTTTAATGGTGACGCCATTGCTATCAATCACAGTATCGCCAGCAGTGAATTTATTTGCCGTTACGCTTTCCACTTTAAGGTTTTTCTTGATACCTACACGAACATTACCGCTCTTATCAATGTTTGTCATCACATTATCGCCACCATCAAACTCACTCCAGTTTGTGTTGCTATCTGCGCCTTTCACATTGATTTGGCTATTTAATTTCGCACCATAAACATCGCCTACGTTTGCGCCAAATTTTAAGCCATCGCTTAATGTTGCGATAGTTTCACCACCAAAGTTCATACGATTTGGTGTTTTACCATCAAGATTTGGTGCTGCATCTTTACCACTAACTACTGTAATTGGTGTTGAATTATCACCTTCGCCAAGATTAATGGTTGTAGTATTAACTGTTTTAGCGGTTACATTTTCAGCTTTCAAGTCTTTTGTGGTAGAAATCGTGAAGTTAATACCATTCTGTTCAAGTTTGATATTATCACCAGCGATATAGTTTACAGTCGCACCTGGTGCTACATTAGCAACTTTAGTACCACTTACTTCACCAGTAGAGCCTTCTTTCTTCGTTGCAGTTGCATTCCAGCCTTTACCCGCAAGTTCTTTCACTGCGTATAATTGGCTACCATTCACTGCATCTTTCGATGTGCTCGTTACATCACCATCTTGAACATTAGTGACTTTCTTATCACCAGCATTGATACCATCTGTTGTTACAGATACATCACCTGCTTTTAAGCCATCTTTATTTAAAGCGACATTATCACCTACTTTCACACCGTCATTATTCATCACGGTATCACCTGCTGTTACGCTATCAACTTTGATGTCTTTTGCTAAATTGAAAGTAACATCATTACCTTTTTTAGTAATATTAATGTTCCCATCTGTATTATTTAGGTCAACCGTATCACCAGGTTTCACATTAGAAGAATCTGCACCATTTGCTGTTAAATTCCAACCCTTGTTAGCCACTTCTTCTACTTTCTTAAGCTGTGAAACATTTACTGCATCAGTATCATCTTCACCTGCTTTCAAGCCAGTAATTTTCTTATCACCCATATCAATGCCTTTGTTATTGATCATTACACCACCAATGTCAGCACTATCTAGGCCTTTAAGATCTTTGGCTAATTTCACGTTTAATGTGCCATTACCGTCAGATTCAACACCAATATTTTTATCAGATAACGTACCCGTTGCACCACCTTTTACAAAGATTTGATCACCTAAACGACGCTCAAAGTTCTTCGCTGCATTATCACCACCAAAAGTGAGAGCTTTAAATGCTTGTTCAGCGGTTTGATTAATCGCATCATTAACATTATTAACTATAGAACCATTTACGGTAATTGGCGCTTTAGTCACGGAAACATCACCTGCTTTCAAACCATTTGAATCAATTTTGGTATCACCCGCAGTGACACTATCAACTTTAATATTTTTAGCTAAGTTAAACGTCACATTATCATCTGTTGCTTTTTTAGTAATTTGAATGTTGTCATCGGTGTTATTCAAATCAACCGTTTCACCAGGTGCTACATTACTACCATTTTGGCCATTAGCAGTTAAATTCCAGCCTTTATTAGCTACTTTTTCCACATCTTTTAATTGTGAAACATTCACTGCATCTGTGTCTTCGGTACCCGCTGCAACATTGCTAATTTTATTACCTGCTGCATCAATACCTGATTTAGTGACACTTGGACCACCGGCAATTTTTAAACCATCAGTATTAATGGTTGTATCACCAGCTTTTACGCTATCAACTTTGATATCCTTAGCTAATTTGATTTCTAACTTATCAGCACCATCTGCCACCACGCCAATGTTACCGTTAGAAAGTTTGCTCTCATCAGTTTCACCACCAACTAATTTAACTGTTTCACCTAACTTACGTGTTACATTAGTGCCAGTATCACCAGCAAAGGTTAATGGCATATTGCGCACTTTATTAATTGCGTCAGTTACATCACCTGCAGTAGCAAGATTATTTCGATTCTCTGCAGTTGCATTGCCGTTTCCGTCTGTTTTGATAGTTGTTGTATTCACATCAAATTTCACAATAGTGCCATTATCCGCATCAGTTACATTTACAGTGGTTAAATTACCATCTTTAAAGTTCACAAAACCGTTGTTATTAATACGTGATTTATCAGTACCATTTTGTTGTACGTTAAAGCCACTATAAGTTAATACGGCATAAAGCTGTGAACCGTTGATTGCATCAGTTGAATTAGCAGTAACACGCCCCGCACCTACATTTTGAATTTGACGTTCAAAACCCTCTTTACCAACAGAAACAGCACCAAGCGAATTATTAGCTAGACCTGCTTTAAACTGTTTATTTTCACTCACGCCATTATCATTTTTAAAAGCGGCTTCATGGGCGGTCCCACCGAAAACATTGCCACCTGCAACACTATCTTTACCTAGTGCAACTGAATTTTGCACCGTTGCATTAGCTGATGAACCAATCGCTACACCATCAGCTGCCGAGCCAGCTGCGCCCTTACCGATAGCAATAGATGCTTGTTCTGAAGCATTAGCATTATTACCTATTGCGATACCATAAATGCCACTAACATTTGCATTTGCTCCCGTAGCAACGCCTGCATAAGCAGAAGAGGCAGTATGGCCAATGGCCACGCCTAACTCTTTAGCATCTGTATTAGAACCTAGTGCTGTCGAGTTAGTAACGGCTTTAGCATTTGTACCCACTGCTGTAGCATTACCACCATTAGCATGGGTCGCAAAACCAATCGCTGTAGAATTTGAAAAATTACTGGTTGCATTATTACCTAATGAAACGCCATTAACTGCGCTTGATTTCGCATCTGGACCAATTGCAATAGAATTAACTGCCGTTGCACCATTATTATTTTTATTTCCCTCAACAGTAGAATTAACCGAGAAATAACGAATTTTTTCAATTTCTGCCATCGCAGCATAAAGCTGAGAACCATTGATTGCATCAGTAGAGTTTGCAGAAATATCACCAGGTGATAAGTTAATAAGTTGACGTTCATAACCTTTTTTACCGATAGAAACAACGTCCCCTGCGATAGTATTTGCACCACCAGCCCAAGTATAGGTTGTCCCTAAAATAGTACGAGTAGTATAGGCAACTCCTGCTTTATCCGTTGCGGAACCGCCACCAATCGCTACTGAGTTTGCAAACGATGCATTAGCCCCAGTACCAACAGCGACAGCATTCGTTTTTTGCGCTGCAGCCAATGAACCTAATGCTAATGAAAGATCCCCAGATTTTGTTTTTGTTCCTAATGATACAGCAGCCTCACCAGCAATCGTATTCATCCAACGGGGACTTTGAAGCTCCCCTCCAGTTAAATCTCTAAATGCTTGTTGAACCGTTCCCGTTTTATCTTGGCCATTAGTATTGATATAAGTCGTTTGTGTAGCCGCTGCTGAATCAGTATCATCCCCACCAATCGCAACCGATGCATTACCATAAGAAATAACATTACCGCCAATCGCAATTGATTGATCGCCTCGAGCCCATGCACCCTCAGTAATAGAATTACCACCAAATGTAGCTGCTTTATCAGCTCTAATGCCAGCTCCAATAGCAATAGACTGGTTTACTCGTACAACAGAAGTGCTATCACCAACTTGAGCATTTTGACCGATGAGAATATTACGACTACCCGTTGTTCCACCATAATTTCCTGTGCCATCACCAATCAGCACACTATTGTCATAACGACCATTTACGCCATAACCAATAGCGGTAGTACTTCCACCGCTTGCTGATGTGGCACTGTTCCCAACCGCAATACTAAAAGGATGTACATTTGTAGGCGCATTGCTTCCATCCCCCACAATCACGTTCGCTTGCGCCGGCATCATCACTGCAGATAAAGAAAGTGCAAATGCTGAAAGTTTAAAAAGAGAAGATAAACGTGTTTCGCTTGTTACACGTTGTTCGGAGTTTGAAGAAGCTTTTACGGCTCCTTTCGCTAATTCTGATGTCACGACGAAAGATTGTGTCGTTTTGTTCCAAATAATCTTAAATACTTTGTTCATAAAAAGGTTCTCCCAAACAAATAGGTCAAGTTTCTAACACGCTCAAATAATACAAACTAAGCGAATAAATCATTAAGTTTCGGGAGTATAACTGACCCAAATATAAGATCAAGGAAATGTTTGCTTTTTACACTGTTTTTTACAAAAAATTTACATTTTAACGTTTGCGTAAAAATGAGTATTAGAAAAAGCCATCTAGAGTGGCTAATCACAAGGTTTCAACCTCTCTCAAACAAGTAAGAAACACGATAAAAATTGACCGCACTTTTTCCTCTTTCAAGGTATTCTCCTCTTACCACTTTACCCATACCCAAACATACCCCTTTATGAGTATTTTGATTTTAAAGTTTGATCAACCTCAAAGTTTTGAAAAAAAACCTTAGGAAAACTACTGCTTTTTGGTATCTTATGCTTGCGTTGAGCTATTTTTATGAGTGAATTCAAAAGCTTAATAGGAATTGTTCGCATTTAAAATTGTTTTTTTATTCTTTCCTAATGGAGTGATTATCGTGAACGCATTGAGAAAAAGCCTTATTCTGGCGACTTCTTTCGCAGCTTTAGGTGTATACAACTCAGCGATGGCTGAAATGGTATATAAGCCTGTTGACCAACCTGTGGAAGCACCAAACCCTAATTTAAAAATCGAAGCAGTGAATGAAAAATTTGCTGAGAAATATCCTAGCCAATTCAATTCGTGGAAAGCGACTGAAAAAGGTGACAAAATTATCTACGCCGACGAACAAGATCCTCGTTTAATCGTGTTATGGGGCGGCTATTCTTTTGCAAAAGAATATAACGCACCTCGTGGTCACGTTTATGCAGTAGAAGATGTACGTAATATTTTACGTACTGGTGCGCCCAAAAATGCAAATGATGGCCCACAACCAATGGCATGTTGGACTTGTAAAGGTCCAGACGTTCCTCGTTTAATTGCAGAATGGGGTGAAGATGGTTACTTTGGTGCCAAATGGGCTAAAGGTGGACCAGAAATTGTCAACTCGATCGGTTGTGCTGACTGTCACGATACGACCTCTAAAGACTTTGCTGAAGGCAAACCTGCATTACGTATTGCTCGTCCACACGTTCTTCGTGCATTAGATCACTTAAATAATGCACTTCAAGCAAAAGCAAAAGCTGAAGGTAAAGAACAAGCTAACTTAAGCTTTAACACAGCTGCTCGCACTGAAAAACGTGCTGAAATCTGTGCAAACTGTCACGTTGAATACTACTTCGCGGGCGACTTAAAACAAGTCACCTTCCCGTGGAACAATGGTCAAACTGTTGATGACATCGAAAAATACTACGATGATATCGGCTTCAGTGACTGGACTCACTCTCTTTCTAAAGCACCAATGTTAAAAGCTCAACACCCTGACTTTGAAATTTGGTCTTTAGGTATGCACGGTAAAAACGGCGTAACTTGTATCGACTGTCACATGCCTAAAGTACAAGGTAAAGACGGTAAAGTTTACACCGACCACCAAATCCAAAACCCATTCGATGCATTTGATACCACATGTGCAAACTGTCACGATCAAAGTAAAGAAAAACTTAAAGATATCGTTGCTTCACGTAAAAAAGAAGTGAAAGATGTAATGGGTCGTTTAGAAGATCAAGTTGTTCGTGCTCACTTTGAAGCGAAAGCGGCATGGGATGCAGGTGCAACTAAAGAAGAAATGGAACCTGCTTTAATGGATATCCGTCACGCTCAATGGCGTTGGGACTACGCAGCAGCAAGCCACGGTGGTCACATGCACGCACCTGATGTAATGCTTCGCGTATTAGGTTCTGGTATCGACAAAGCTGCGGATGCACGTGCTAAACTTGCAGCAATCTTAACTAAACATGGCGTGAAAACTCCGGTTGAAGTACCAGATATTTCTACAGCTGATAAAGCATGGAAAGTAATGGGTATTGATATCGAGAAAGAACGTAAAGCGAAAAAAGAATTCTTAGAAACTGTTGTACCTCAATGGGTAAAAGAAGCGAAAGCCAATGGCAAATTAGCTGAAGATACCGCAACAAAACAATAAAAAAAGAACCGCACTTTGTAACTAAAGTGTCGAAGTGCGGTCATTTTTAACCATATATTTGAGGTAATCAGAATGAATTTAACTTCTTTAATCAGCAAATCGGCAAAATCCCTTGCATTGCTTGCAATGCTTGCGGCAATGCCAATGACTGCAAGTGCGGAAGAGATGGCTAAAACACCTGCCTCTCAACTCACTTATGAGCCACAATTGGATAACCAACGTGATCCAAACCAATATTGTGCGAAATGTCACAAATTTGACCAAGTTGATAAAAACCAAACTTTAGATCAATCTGGTGGTGAATTACACTTTGGTAAATTCCACGGCGCACACTTAAATCAAAAAAGCCCTAACACAGGTAAACCGATTAACTGTGTAAACTGTCACGGTAATATTTCGGAAGATCACCGTCGTGGTGCAAAAGATGTGATGCGTTTTGATGGCGATATCTTTGGTGATAAAAAACCAATGTATACCGCGCAAGAACAAAACCAAGTTTGTTTTGCTTGTCACCAACCGGCAAAACTTCGTGAAAAACTTTGGGCACACGATGTTCACGCAATGAAATTGCCTTGTGCAAGCTGCCACACATTACACCCGAAAGATGATGCGATGAAAGGTATTCAACCGAAAAATCGTGTGAAACTTTGTGTAGATTGCCACGGCGAACAACAAAAACGCAAAGCGGCAAAAGACGCACAATCACAAACGCAATCAACCGAACAAAAGGATAAATAATGACAGCTTGTTCACGCCGAAACTTTGTTTCCGGCATGGGGGCATTAATCCTTATGACGGGGACATCAGTTACCTCTTTAGCGAAAGAGGAAAAGGCGGATAAACCGAAACGCTATGCAATGGTACACGACGAAACAGCTTGTATCGGCTGTACCGCTTGTATGGATGCTTGTCGTGAAACAAACCACGTTCCTGAAGGCGTTTCACGTTTGGAAATTCTCCGTAGTGAACCTTACGGTGAATTCCCAAATCAAGAATACGAGTTTTTCCGTCAATCTTGCCAACACTGTACAAACGCCCCTTGCGTGGCAGTTTGTCCAACCGGTGCATCATTTATTGATCCTGAAACAGGTATCGTCGATGTGCATAAAGATCTTTGTGTAGGTTGCCAATACTGTGTTGCAGTTTGTCCTTACCGCGTACGTTTCATTCACCCAGTACACCGTACTGCGGATAAATGTAACTTCTGTCGCGATACAAACTTAGCAGCTGGCAAACAACCTGCTTGTGTAGAAGCTTGTCCAACCAAAGCATTAACCTTTGGCGATATGAATGATCCAAGCAGTGCAGTTTCCCGCAAAGTGAAAGAAAATCCGGTTTATCGCACTAAAGTGGAATTAGGTACTCAACCAAATCTTTACCATATTCCATTCCAACACGGGGAGCCAAGAAGATGACATTAGATTATCCTGTTCCGTTTCACACACCTAATTTGGTGTGGGATTCAACAATCGCTATCTATTTGTTCTTACTTGGTATTTCTTCCGGTGCGGTACAATTAGCGATTGCTTATAAACGTAGTCACAAATTAGAAAATCCTAGCAAAAACTGGATTATCAGAGCAGCCGCCGTTTTAGGTTCTGTGCCAACATTAATTGGTTTAACCCTGTTAATTTTCCACTTGGCACGTCCTTGGACATTCTGGAAATTGATGTTTAACTATCAATTTAACTCTGTAATGTCTATGGGGGTAATGTTATTCCAAGTTTATATGCTGTTCTTGGTATGTTGGTGTGCGGTTATCTTCAAAGAAGATATCATGGCGCTCATCCAACGTTTTATGCCAAAACTTGGCTTTGTCGGTAAAATTATCAATGTATTAGAACGTTTAACTGGTCCTGTAGAGGTTATTCTCTTCATCTTAGCTGCTGTACTAGGGGCTTATACCGGTTTCTTACTTTCAGCATTGATTAGTTACCCAATGTTAAATAACCCTGTTCTACCAGCGTTATTCTTGGCTTCAGGTACCTCTTCAGGTATCGCTGCAACCTTCTTATTTATCCTCATTGCAGGTAAATTAAAAGGTGATAGCCATGAATCACACTTCATTCACAAATTTGAAGTGCCAATTATGGTGACTGAACTTGGTTTATTAATCTGTTTCTTTGTTGGTCTACACTTCGGTGGTGGTCAGAAAGTGGTTGCATTGCACAATGCACTTTCCGGCTTTTGGGGTGCAGTGTTCTGGATTGGGGTATTCTTAATTGGTATCTTAATTCCACTATTTGCCAACCTTGCCGTAAAAGACAACTTAAAATACAACAAGAACTTTATTATCCTTGTGTCAATCTTCGACTTAATCGGGGTTCTCTGCTTACGTTACTTCATTTTGTATGCAGGACAACTTACCGTTGCGTAAGGATAAACTTCTTATTTAATCAAAAGGCGTATACAATACGCCTTTTGTTTATTTAAAAGACTAAAGTGCGGTTAATTTTACGTATGTTTTCATGCTTAAAATTAACCTTATTTTGTCAAATACAACCATTAATACTGAAGAATACTATGCTCCCCGAATTCGGATTTCTCTCATTACTCTTTGCCACCACCGCGGCGCTCTTACTTGCTATCGTGCCGCAAATTGGTATTTGGCGAAATAAACCCTCTCTCACCAACACAGCTTGGGGATTAAGTTATTGCTTCGGTATTTTTACGAGCGTTTCAATCGGTATTCTTGCCTACTCTTTTGCAACAGATGACTTCACATTGGAATACGTGGCAGCACATTCTAATTCCCAATTACCAACATTTTTCAAAGTCGCCGCCACATGGGGCGGACATGAAGGTTCCATTTTATTTTGGCTTTTCACATTAAGTCTTTGGTTGGTGGCTTTTGCCTTTTTCTCTCGCAAAAATGACCGCACTTTTTCTGCACAAACCCTGTCTTTACTTGGCTTAATTTGTCTTGGGTTTGCTATTTTTATTTTGTTCTACTCCAATCCATTTGGACGTGCGTTTCCTGCCCCTTCGGAAGGACGAGATCTCAATCCAATGCTGCAAGATATTGGTTTAATTTTCCATCCACCACTTTTATATGTTGGTTATGTGGGCTTTGCTGTTAACTTTGCCATGTCCATTTCTGCCTTAATCTTTAATCGTTCTGCACAAGCAATCGCGCGAACGATGCGAGCCTGGGTTCTCGTTTCTTGGTTATTCTTAACGTTAGGGATCGTGCTCGGTGCATGGTGGGCATATTACGAATTAGGCTGGGGCGGCTGGTGGTTCTGGGACCCAGTAGAAAATGCTTCACTTATGCCATGGTTATTGGGACTCGCACTTTTACACAGTTTGATGGTGACTGAAAAGCAAGGCATGTTTAGCTACTGGACAACACTCTTTTCCCTACTCGCTTTTGCATTCAGTGTATTAGGAACATTTATTGTCCGTTCAGGCGCATTAACATCAGTTCATGCGTTTGCCTTGGATAGTTCTCGCGGTTATGTGTTATTACTCATTTTCTTCCTACTAACCGTTGGTTCGCTGAGTTTATTTGCGCTACGCACAAATACCAATGAAAGTGCGGTCAAATTTCCGCTCATTTCTAAAACTGGGGCAATTTTAGGCTTAAATATCGTATTGACCGTGGCCACCGTCAGTACCTTCTTAGGCACTTTCTATCCAATGCTATTCCAATCCATGAATTGGGGCAGTATTTCCGTGGGGGCACCTTACTTTAATAGTATTTTCTTGCCATTGCTCACGTTAGTGCTTTTTGCCATGGCAGGCACTCTTTGCTTAGGCTGGTTTAAAGCCGATAAGAAACACTTTTTCAAACGCTTGTTATTACTTATTCCCGCTGCAGTGATTGCTTATGGCATAATTTGGAATGCGCTGCAAAATGACAGTGCGTTACGTTTCCATTTCTTCGCTTATGTGTTGCTCACCCTCGCTATTTGGGTATTATTCGTCACCTTATGGCAAAATTGGGCAAAATTCAGACTTACCTATTTCGGGATGATTCTCGCACACTGTGGCGTGGCTATTGCTACAATGGGTGCCGTGATGAGTAGTTACTTTGGCAGTGAATTAGGTGTTAGACTTGCACCACAACAAAGCCAGCAATTAGGTCAATTTGAATTCCATTATGATCGTTTTTCCAATGAAATTGGACCTAACTTTACCGCCGAAGTCGCGTTCTTTAGTGTGTCAAAACAGGGCAAACCGTATGCCGACATTGTACCGGAACGCCGTTATTATGATGTTCGCACCATGACCATGAGTGAAGTGGGCTTAGATGCAGGCTTTTGGGGCGATTTATATATTGTTATGGGTGATAACTTAGGTAAAGGTGAATTCACATTCCGCTTACATTACAAACCGCTTATTCGCTGGTTATGGCTCGGAGGCATTTTAATGGCACTTGGCGCATTATGTTCAGCCATCAATTTGAAGAGAAAACGTGATGAATAAAAAGTTTATTTTGTTTTTACCACTGATTTTGTTATTGAGCGTTTGCTTACTACTTTTTGTTGGCTTACACAAAGATCCAAAACAAATTGCCTCTGCACTCATTAATAAGCCCGTGCCGGAATTCTATCAAGCGAATTTGCTTGAACCGAGTCAAATTGTCAGCCCAAGAGATTTCCCCAAAAAACCTTTCCTACTTAATGTGTGGGGAAGTTGGTGTGGCTATTGCCAACAGGAACACCCTCTTTTGATGGAAATTTCAAAAGAAGTGCCCATTGTGGGAATCGACTATCGTGACAAACCTCAGAGCGGCATTGCGATGCTCGAACGTATGGGCAATCCATTTATACTCACGATTGACGATAGCCGTGGTGAATTTGCGATGCAATTAGGCGTAGATGGTGCGCCTGAGACCTATGTTGTCGATGAACACGGCATGATTCGTTATCGTCATTCTGGCTATATGGATAGAGAAACATGGCTCACTGAGATCAAACCAAAACTTGATGAATTAACTAAAAAGTAAAATGAAAAAATTAACCCGATTTCTGACCGCACTTTTACTGACTTTCGCCCTTTTTGCTCACGCAGAAATGGTGGATACCTATGCGTTTAAAAACCAAGCCGATCGTACTCGCGCTGTTGAACTGGCAAAATCCTTACGCTGCCCACAATGTCAGAATCAAAACTTAGTTGAGTCCAATTCACCGATTGCTTATGACTTACGTATTGAAGTCTATAAAATGGTGGATGAAGGAAAATCGAATCAGCAAATTATCGACACGATGACTGCTCGTTTCGGTAATTTCGTGAACTATAAGCCACCTTTCCAATGGAATACGGCACTACTCTGGCTATTACCTATTTTGTTATTAATTGGGGCTTTTGCTTTAATTTTATTTTCGACTAAAAAATCAGAAGGCGAGCCAAAACAACTCGAGAATCAACTTCATACTGCCCCTAAAGAAGAAAAAAGTGCGGTCAAATTTGAAACCAAATCCGCCATTTGGGTCTTTGCAATCTTATTGATTCTTCCTTTAAGTTATTACTTCTCCCTTGATCGTTTTGAGCGTGTTCAACAAGGCGAAAAAGAGATGGTTGAGCTCGCCAATAAAAAAACAGATACATCAATGGTGCATCAAAAAGAAGATATGGTGCTCAAAATTCAAAATAAAATCCGAGAAGATGTAAATAATCCTGAGCTTTGGGCTCAGCTAGGTGATGCCTACATGCAAAATGATGAATTTGATCATGCGCTCATCGCCTATAGCAATGCAGAAAAAATTTCAGGCACAACACCCGCTATTTTAGGCCTAAAAGCGACCGCACTTTATTATCAAGCTGGTCAAAACATCACACCACAAATTCAGCAAATAATGGATGAGGCGCTAAAACAAGATAAACATGAAATATCGGTAATCACATTATTGGCGACCGAAGCCTTTAAAAATCACGAAGCCGAAAAAGCCAAAGCTTATTGGCAGCAATTATTAGATTCTGGTAATGCTGCCGTAGATCGCCGTACTGTCATCCAACGAATCAAAATGATAGACTATTTTGAAAAAGGACAAACCTCACAATAAGCTATGTCTCATTATTCAGAAAATATCATTATTGGAGCCGGTGCTGCCGGCTTATTTTGTGCCACACAGTTAGGCAAGCTGGGCAAACAAGCCACCATTTTTGATAACGGTAAAAAAATTGGTCGAAAAATTTTAATGTCTGGTGGTGGATTCTGTAATTTCACCAATATGGAAATCACATCTGGCCGTTATATCAGCCAAAACAAACACTTCGTCAAATCCGCCTTAAAACGTTATACACAATGGGACTTCATTGCTTTAGTCGCTGAGTACGGCATCCCTTACCACGAAAAAGAATTAGGTCAGTTATTTTGTGATAACGGTGCAGAAGACATTGTGAAGATGCTCGGAGCCGAATGTGACAAATACGGTGTCAACATTCAACTACGAAGCGAAGTGAATAATGTTGAAGCCGTTGAAAACAACCCTAGCGTACGGTTCAAATTAAAGGTAAATGCCGTTGAATGGCAATGTCAGAATTTGATTATTGCCACGGGCGGGCTCTCTATGCCGGGCTTGGGTGCTTCGCCTTTTGGTTATCAAATTGCAGAACAATTTGGGTTAAATGTGATTCCTCCGCGTGCAAGCCTTGTGCCATTCACGTGGCGAGAAAGTGAAAAATTCTACTCGGCACTCTCAGGTGTTTCATTAGATGTAGCGGCGACGAATCAGAACAAAACCTTTACTCATCAAATGCTGTTCACCCATCGTGGCTTATCTGGTCCCGCTATTTTGCAAATTTCTAATTATTGGCAACCGGGTGAAAGCATCCATTTGGATTTATTGCCTTATAACAATATTCGTCATCATCTGGATGAAATGCGTCAATCTTCGCCAAAATTGCAGCTTAAAACCATATTAAGTCGCTTATTACCGAAGAAATTAGTCGAGCTTTGGTTAGAACAAGGCTTGATTCAAGATGAAGTGATTGCGAACTTAAATAAAGTGCGGTTAGAAAATTTAGAGAATTTAATCCACAATTGGCAATTTATGCCTAATGGCACTGAAGGCTACCGAACGGCTGAAGTCACAATGGGTGGTGTTGATACTCATGAGATCTCATCTAAAACCATGGAGGCCACAAAGATTAAAGGTCTCTATTTTATCGGTGAAGTGCTGGATGTCGTTGGCTGGTTAGGCGGTTATAACTTCCAATGGGCATGGAGTTCGGCTGCTGTTTGTGCGATGGGAATTGCTGAAAGCTAAATATTTCTCTGCATTAATTATTTTCATCATGAATTAAAAAATCATTACTTTGATCGTGAAATATCCTTACGTTAAAATCACCATACGAAAATAAAAAGAAGGATACAAACATGACATCAAAAACACTTCCCCTCCACGCTGATACTGTGGGCTCATACTTACGTTCTCAACCTTTAAAAGAAGCCCGTGCAAAATTTGCTGCAGGCGAACTTTCTCGTGAACAATTAACAGAAGTTGAAGATCAAGAAATTGCAAAATTAGTACAAGCACAATTAGATGCGGGTATCCAAGTCATCACAGATGGGGAATATCGCCGTGCGTTTTGGCACATCGATTTCTTAGAAAACTTAAATGGAATCGAAGGTTATCACCCTGAACACGGTTATAAATTTAATGGTGTGGAAACTAAACCTTACAATACTCGCTGCTGTGGTAAAGTCTCTTGGAATCCAAATCACCCATTTATCGAACATTTCAAAAAATTAAAAGACATTGTTGGGGATCGTGGCGTCGTAAAATATACCATCCCAAGTCCGAATCAATTAATGTATCCAATCCAATGGGATACGGGCATTTATGCGACACGTGCAGAATTTGCCAAAGATGTTCAACAAGCTTATAAAGATGCGATTAAAGCCTTCTATGATGCGGGTTGCCGTTATTTACAATTTGATGATGTGTATTGGGGCTCACTCTGTAACAATCACTTAAAACCAGAATTTGAAGCGGATAAAGCTCAAGCCCTTGAAAATATTCAAGTTGTATTAGCCGCTAAACCAGCAGATATGGTTATCACAACACACGTTTGCCGTGGCAACTTCCGTTCAACTTATTTACTAACCGGCGCATATGACCCAATTGCGGATGCGTTATTCGGCCAAACCCAATACGATGGCTATTTCCTGGAATATGATGATGAACGTTCTGGTGGATTTGAACCATTAAAACATTTTGCCAATAATCCACACAAAGGCCGTGTTGTATTAGGTTTAATCAGTTCAAAATTCCCTGAATTAGAAGATAAAGCGGCTATTAAAGCACGCATTAAAGAAGCGACGCAATATGTTCCACTTGAGCAGCTTTGCTTAAGCCCACAATGTGGTTTTGCGTCAACAGAAGAAGGGAACATTATGACGGAAGCACAACAATGGGCCAAAGTCCGTTACGTTGAAGAAATTGCTGAAGAAGTATGGGGTGAAGATTAATTCTTTTCATAAAAACACGCTGTTTTTTAACCGCACTTTTATCGACTTAGAGCGTAGCGATACGCTCTTTTTTATTGCTTCCTTTCAATAAATAAAAAAGCTGATGTTATCCACATCAGCTTTATCATCATCGATTTGTCACTAGATTTGCGTTAAATCGACGTTTTTCGTTTCTTTTGAGGCTAATAATGCTAACAAGGTTAAGAATGCATTAATTGCTAAATAAATCCCCACGCCCATTAAGCCATAAAGCGCATTGATTTTTAATGAAATCATTGCTGCAATGGTTGCCCCGATAATCGATGCAATGTTGTAAGCTAAAGAAGCACCAGAATAACGCACTTCTGTTGGGAATAATTCAGGCAATAACGCTGCCATTGGGCCAAATGTCATTCCCATTAATGTCATACCAATTACCAAGAAAGCAAATACGGAGGTTGGTGTGCCATTTCCAAGGAATAATGGCATACATAACGCAAAAATTAAAATACTGACTGTTGTCCAAATCAACCATTTACGGCGACCAATTTTATCTGCATAAAGACCTGAAATACTGATAAAAATCGCAAAAACAATCGCACTCATTAAAAGTAATCCCGTGAAGGTATTAGCAGGAATGCCTAATCCCATCGGATAACCCGCTTCTGAAAGGGTTGCCGGTGTACGAGAATACGCTTGTGCAAAGGCGGTCATAATATAGAACAAGGAATAAGTCGCCACCATAATAAAGGTACCAATCACCATCGGTTTAAAGTGTTTAGTGAATACCACACTCACCGGTGCTTTTAATTTTTTCCCTTTTTCTTCCGCCTCAATGAATACATGGCTTTCATGTAAGGTTAAACGAACATATAACCCAACTAAAACTAAGGCTAAAGAAGAGATAAATGGAATACGCCATGCCCACTCAACAAGGGCTTGCTGACCCCAGAAATAGCTCACTAAGAAGAAGGTCGCATTAGCCACAAATAAACCAATTGGCGCACCTAATTGAGGGAATGTACCATACCAAGCACGTTTTCCTTCTGGCGCATTTTCTGTTGCCACTAAAGCAGCACCACCCCATTCACCTCCAAGGCCAATTCCTTGACCAACACGGCAGATACATAACAAAATCGGTGCCCAAATACCAATTTGAGAATAAGTCGGCAACAAGCCGATAACAACCGTAGAACCACCCATTAAAACCAAAGAGGCAACTAAGGTTTTCTTACGACCAATCTTGTCACCAAAGTGGCCAAATAAAGCGGAGCCAATTGGACGAGCAAAGAACGCTAAGGCTAATGTGGAAAGAGAAAGCAAATCATCTGAAAGCGGATCGCCACTATGGAAGAATTGCGTGTTAAAAACTAATACTGCCGCAGCGGCATAGATATAATAATCGAAGAATTCAATTGCGGTACCCACCATAGATGCTAAAGCAACCTTAAATGGATCATTACGAAGTTGTGAGGACATTTTGCTTCCTTAAGAGTTAAATAAAATGAAAGGGCTAAATCCTAGCATTTCCCTTAAGATTGAGCAATTTTTAATACAATATTTTCGATTTTTTCAGCAAAATATGTCGGATTTTCTAAATGGGCATTATGACCTGCATCAGGAATAATCGTTAAATCAAGTTGATTATCCTCTGCCATTTGACAAAACTTTTGATCTCGCTCACCGCAAAAATAGAAAAATGGCAGCAAACTTGACCGCACTTTCTCTCGAAAATCAGGCTGTTTGGCAAGACTAGTGGCTAATAACATATTGCCTATATTTGCCCCACAATTGGCTTTTCGCTTTTCAATTAATACTTTTCGTTGTTGTTCATTCAGATGAGAAAAGACAGGTTGTTGATACCAATCTTCGAGTACGGCTTCAGGGTTTTCATGGAAAAACCGCTCCGCCCACATTTTGTCATTAACTAAACGGCTTTGTTTTTCTTGCTCAGACTGTAAACCTAAATTCGCCCCTTCTAAAATGACTGCCTTTAAATGCCCTATTTTTACTCTAGCTTGCAGTGCATAATATTGTGCGATTCGTCCACCCAGTGAATAACCGATCAGGATATAAGGTTCATCTTTTATGAGACTTTGTATTTGGCTTTCAAGAAATTGAGCGGTTTGCTCAAAATCTTCAACGGCTATAACTTTATTCTCGCCATGAAATGGTAAATCGAGAGAGAGACAACGAAAGTGCGGTAGATTTTCGATGACTTTTTGCCAATCTGATTTCGTGCCTAATAGGCCATGGAGAAAAACAAGATTCATCATAATAATGCCATATAAAGAAATCCCCTCTATATAAGAGGGGAAAGAAATTATTCACCAATAACCGCATGGCTGATTTGTTCAATCAAGCGCTTATAGGTTGCGCTGCCATCACTTGGGTTTGTTTTGATTTCAATTAATGT
>CAUUXN010000002.1:0-36084 GCA_963548985.1 uncultured Haemophilus sp.
GCTTTAAAATGAAACCCTTTCCCGACAATTTCACCGTTCTTAACTAACACACATCCTACGGATGGATTCGGCGTAGTGGTGTACTGCCCTTTTGCCGCAAGCTCAAGAGCCAGTTGCATAAATTTCACGTCATCAGGGGAAAAGGTGTCACTCATATTAATCCTTTAAGCTTTCAATTTCTTTGGTGAATTCATTGATATTATCAAAGCTCAGGTAAACGGATGCAAAACGGATATACGCCACTTTATCTAATTCTTTCAGCTCATTCATGGCTAATTTACCCACGAGATGACTTGGCACTTCGCGCTCCCCCGTAGCACGTAATTGGATAATAATATGGCTAATGGCTTTTTCCACATCATCCGAACTTACAGGGCGTTTTTCTAACGCATGTTGAATACCGCTACGCAATTTATCTTCATTAAACGGCTCGCGTGACCCATCATTTTTAATAATTTTTGGCACCACTAATTCGGCCGTTTCAAAGGTGGTAAAGCGTTCATGACAATTCCCGCATTCCCGACGACGACGCACTTGATACCCATCAGAAACCAAACGGCTGTCAATCACCTTAGTTTCTTCAGTTGAACAAAACGGACAACGCATTTTAGCTCCTTTTCAAAATGATTCTTAAGTCAGTATCTTATCAAAAATCCAAGATCTTTTCGATCTGAAGATCCGCTTTAAGATAACATTTCTCCAAACCAAGATGTGGTTTGTTTCACCAATTGTAAAAGACCATCCTGCGATTTAAATTGTTCCGTTTGCCCCCACACCCTCGCCCAATAAGGATCGGCTTTTCTATAACCATAGTTATCATCTTTCGCTAGAGATTCGATATTCGTTAAAACATTGTCAAAATTGACCGCACTTTCATCTTTTTCAATAAACTTCACTATATTTTCCGTTGGAATGAGCTGAATTTGTTGCTGGCTTTGTAAATAGGCCTCAACGTACATTTTCAATTTCTCAAGTGCGGTTGATTTTTCTATTGTTTTTAATGTTAAATCCTTATCTTTAGCGATAATGCGTGGTGGCAGTGCGTTCTCTTTTGTCGCCAGTTGAATGAGATAATAAAGCCATGGACGAATGCGATAACGATCCTTATATTTTGCAAATCGCCATTCGATTATCTGATTTTCATCACCAAATAACGGCTCCATATAGCCAAACAAACGAATATTGCCTTGTGCCGTTTCCACCACAAAATCGACACTCTCACTATGTGGTAAAGAATAATCCTTAATTTTCTCTTTAAAAGCCAATACATCAGCGCGAATGGATTGCGCGCAGACTTCCGCAAACTCGCCGCGTGGCATGATGCCTTTCACTCGCTGTTTGTCAAAATAATCGTTAAATTGCGCTTCCTCTAAATGCAATAACTCATTACTAATGCGATAATGATCCAAACCATTTAACGTGAAGTTTTCACTTTCTTCAATGCGATCGTCCTCATCTCGGAAATACACGCCAAGCTGCTTTTCAAAAAAGAATTTCACTGGATTTTCAACAAAACTCACAAAACGATCGAGCTCAATTTCCGCTATTGACTCTTGATTTTCCCCCATCGGCACAACAAATTCATGACATTTTCTTTCTTGAAATTGCGCAATCGGCAACCATTTTTTCGCAAAAGAGCGGTTAATTTTCCCTTCATTTTGGAAATTGCTTGGACTAAATGCCGTCATTGGATGTTGTTCAATTCTCAAACCATTGTCTGAATAATGATTAATATAATCAACCAATTGGCTCACCAATACTGAAGGCTCTTTGGGTTGATTATCAATAATTGAAGAGCCCACATAACTCACATAAAAATGGGATCTTGCGGCGAGCAGAGCCTCAAGGAATAAATAACGATCATCATCTCGACGAACACGATCGCCTTTTTGATGATGATATTGCATTAAGTCAAAACTATTTGGGGTATGACTGCGTGGGTAATCCGCTTCATTCATTCCGAGCAAACACACCACTTTAAAAGGAATAGAGCGCATTGGTAAAAGCGTACAGAAATTCACTTTTCCCGCTAAGAAACGAAGGCTATTTGGTGTTTCTTCTAAACGCGCAGACATCACTTCCGCAATGACATCCGCCTGCAAGGTTTCTTCAAAATTGACGGCCTGCAAATCATCGGCAAAGGCATTAATACAATCTTGAATATAAAACAAGGTATCCGCCGTTTCTTCATTTTGCACAAAGAAATCCTTCAAAAGTGCAGTCAATTTTTCACGCCATTTTTCAATGTTGTGTGCTTTTTGCAGATCTTGATGCCATTTATTTAAGACCGTAAAAAATTGATTCACTGCACCAACTAACTGCCCTTTCAATCCATAGCTACTATCAAGTCCAAGGCTGTCTTGCCAAACGCCTTGCTCTTCACGCATCGCATAACCTAAGGTCATACGCTCAAGCCCCGCCTGCCACGCGTTAAAATTCAGTGTATTCTGCCGTTTTTCTAAACCAAAGCGAATACCTGACTCTTTCACCCATTCACGGATTTGCTCGAGATCGGCAAGGGCAATATTAAAACGTTCACGGATAGCCGGAATATCCAATAAAGCCAGTACTTCTTCCGCGCCAAACTGACTTTCTTTTAAATTTAACAGGGAAAGATAGCTCGACACGATCACATCACTTTCAGACAATTTACTGTCAGAAATTGAGAACGGAATAACAGGTGCGTCCGCACTATTCGCCCCAAAGACAGCCTGAATATAAGGCGTGTATTGATTAACATCGGCCACCATGACCACCACATCTTTTGGTGTAATCTGTTCTTCTTTTGGTTTATACTGATTCTGATCGAATAAATCCAACAAATAATCATGTAGCACTTCAACTTCTCGCATCGCGCTATGACAAGATTTCATCACCAAAGAGCGGTCATTTTTCTCTATATTTAATGCGCCATGGCTCAACGTCAAAATTTGATTTTGGATCTGCCCTAACAACGTTTTTTCGGGAAGTTCGGCATAATAATCACGGGAAATGGCTTGAATATTTTCTTCATCACGCACTAATTGATAGAGAAAATCCCGTCCCATTTTTCCCCAAGAGGCTAAAAGCGGATTTCCGCTGAACAATTCTTCTTGTTGATTGGTGTAATCAAGATCAGCAGGTTCCCATAACACTTGCTCGGCTGAAATTAAAGGCTTCACATCGTTGGTTTCTTGCACGAAACGCTGTCTTTCTAATAAATAGGATTTACTCAGATCTCGCAAATCACCCCAATATTCTTGACATGGATTATTGAAGAATAAATGTACATCTGTTTTAGCTGAAATACCTTGGAAAATATTGAGATAAACCGTTGGCAATGCAGGGATACCAAAAATAAAAATACGTTCCGGCAAGTTGAGTGTCGCATTGGGATCAAGACATAATTCTAAAAATTGTTGATTGAGTGCAGCACGATGCTTTGCGTTTCCACCAAAATCACGTTGAACATCATCCACCAAGGCTCGCCATAAAATTCCCTGCCAGTGAATATTGCCTTTAATTTGAGAAAGAAAGGTAGGATTTAACGCCGAAAGGCCCTGCTTTTGCTGATTAATTTGAGCCAAGATTTTTTCATCATTATTTTCTTCCCATGCTGCAATCCATTCAGGGCGATAGACGAGATATTGGTCAAATAAATCGGCAACTTTTAGGCTTAATTGATAAAGTTTTTGCTGTTCTGATGCAGGCGAGGACGCTAAATATTTTTTTAATGGTTCAAATTCTTTTTGCTGTAAAAAGGTAGGGATTAACCTCATTAATCGCCATAACGTTGAATCTTTTTCAAAAGGATTTTGCGTGGAAACATTCGGCAAATTATCGGCGTAAAGTTTCCAAATAAAACTGGAAGGCATGGGGAATTGGAAATTCGCTGCAACACCGCGTTTTTTAGCAATTTCCATTTGTAACCATTGTGCCATACCCGGACTTTGCACTAACACAATGTCAGACTGAAACGGATCATGTTGAGGTAAATTTTCCAACAGCGAAACTAAAATATCCTTTTGAATTTCCAGTTGGTTTGAATAATAAGTAACGAACAAAGTAACGCCCTTTTGAAAGCAAAAACAATGCGTTATTTTACTCGGTTTTCAATAAAAATTCACCTTGAGGATAGCGTATATTCACTTGATGATGACTGCATTGAATTGTAAATTGAATACCATTTTGTTGTACGCTATTTTCACAAGACAAGCCTAAAAACTGACGTTGAGCCTGATTTTCAGCAATTTGAATCGCCTGAAATTCTTGAAAAATTCTGACCGCACTTTTCCGTTGCTCGGTCGTCCATCGGTTAAATATCAAAAATAACCCGCTGAAAATCGATAAGGCTAATAAAAGTGACATTAACGACATACCATTATTCACTTTGATCTTGCGCACTTAAATCACTCCAACTTTTATCTACCAAACGCCATTGGCTATATTCTTGTACGAGTTTTGTCACCACGGCTTTACCGTAAGCCACCGTCACGCCCTCCTCTAACTTAAGCGAACCACCTGTAATCACTGCTCCACTTATTCTTCCTTTGCCTGTTAAGGTTAAATCTCCTTCTGCTAGCAGAATACCATTCACATTCCCTTTAATTTCTAATTGGCTTTGCGTTATCCAATACACTTGTGGTGTTTTTTGAGCTGTTAAAACTGACACCACTTTCACAAAGTGCGGTTGAAAATCAGCTTGTTTTTCGCTGGAAATAAAATCTCGCAGCATATTTTCATTCATGCCTTTTGTGGGCGATTTCTTAAATAACTCTGCACGTTTACACCAAACAGAATAGGCCACTTTATCCTCTGCCCCATTAGACTCAAAAAAGACTTGTTTCACTTTTTCAGCACCATTTACAGGCAAGTTTTGGCAAATATGTTTTTGTTGCAGCTGACTGATTTTCTGTAGCGCAAGGCTTTGTTCTACATAATATTTTCGCTGACTCATTTGAGATCGAAAAAACGCAAAGATCTGTTCATCAAATAATAAGATCAGTGCCAATAAGCCTGAAAGTAAAATCAGTGCCGTCAGTGTCACAATCCCTTTTTTCATGATCATTCTTCTTGATTTAATAAAGGCACCACAAGCGAAGTTTCATATTGAATATGCTTATGTGTTGCAAGATTTCCCGCGAGTTTGATTTCAATCCCTTTCCCTGCCTTTAACCAGTCAAAACGTAATTGAGAAATCTCAAACTCTTTTTCATCCAATAAATCTGTCCATCCACCACCGGCGTTACAAGTAGATTGCGTTAAAGCACGCTGACACTCTTCTGAACGACAATCCGCATTTACCGCATTTTTATAAGTTTGTTTGGTTTCGATCATTTTCTCGTTAAGTTTGTAACCAAATAGCTCCTTTTCGATATTTTTTGCCACATTTTTAACGCCATTTACACAGGTATTTTTTGTGTATTTTTCACCAATACAACCATTACTATTTAAATCATAAAAAAATAAAACACAGCTATTTGACGGAGCATTGTCTGCTTGAGCAATGGTTATTGCAGTGCCCTTTTCATCCAATTCAAATAAAGCCAGATTATCTTCAATGAGTTTTTGGTTTGCGGCTCGAAAGCCTACACGACGCAGATCTTTCCCGATGAGTTGAATTGTACGTTGTAATTCCGTTTGTAGTTTGAGTTGTAACATTAAACGCTGATTCTGCTGTTGAGTTTGGGCATAAAATTGTGCAACCAATAGCAATAATAAAGCGGATAAGCCAAGTGAAATCAACAAACTCACCAATGTTTCGCCTTTTAATGGTTTCATCTTGTACATGCACTCGCCGCTTGATCAGACTTTAATTTGATACTGCCAACATTGAAAAAAGAGAACAATGTACGATGCTCTTCAGCCTGTAGCATAAAACAATTTGTTTCCATGGTATTTCTTACCCCATTAAATTTCACCGCCACTTCAGACGGATATAATTTAGGGCCTATAAGCATCGTTTTTCCTTCAAAATAAGGATAGTAAAAATGCGCATAAAGGTTTTTAGGACAATTCTGGGGATGAAAACAATCACAAAAATGATCGTTTTTTACTTGAGCAGTAATACACCAACGTTGATTCGCTCTATCTTGATTAGCCAAAATAAACCAAATCGCTGATGAATTTTCTGCCCTCGCTTGAATATTGCGTAAGAAAAAATAAAGCCGTTGTTGCTCTTTTTCGAGAAAATATTGGGGATCGTTTTTCTGCCATTTAGGCAATGTAAACGCCAACGTTAAGCTTAAAATAAATAATACAATCAAGGTTTCTAATAAAGTTATCCCTTTATACATAAAATGCCTTCTTTTTGACCGCACTTTAAAAGTCCTTTAGAAGAAAGCCAAATTGGCTACTTTATTTTTGCGATACTGATCGCAAATTTCCTTTAAAAAACGGGAAAAACCGTGAATTAAACATTTTCAACTGGCTATTTACTAAAACTCCCTTATAATAGGCGACCTATTTATCTGTTCTTTAAAATCTGGTGGAAATATGAATCCAATGTTAAATATCGCTATTCGTGCGGCACGAAGAGCGGGCAACGTGATTGCTAAAAACTATGAGCGCCGTGATGACATCCAAACAAGTAAAAAAGGTATTAATGATTATGTGACCAGCGTCGATAAAGCCGCTGAAGCTGAGATCATTGAAATCATTCAAAAATCTTATCCTGATCATACAATTATCAGTGAAGAACGTGGTGCATTAGAAGGCAAAGACAGTGATATTCAATGGGTGATTGATCCACTAGATGGCACAACCAACTTCGTGAAAGGTTTGCCACATTTCTCTGTTTCTATTGCTATCCGTGTAAAAAACCGTACCGAAGTGGGTGTGGTTTACGATCCTATTCGTAATGAATTATTCACTGCAGTGCGTGGTGAAGGCGCAAAATTAAATGAAGTGCGTTTACGTGTAGATAGCCAAAATGAACTTAACGGGGCGATTTTAGCCACCGGTTTCCCATTCAAACAACCAAGCTTAATGCCAACTCAATTTGCTATCATGAATAACTTAATTGATGAAGCTGCAGATTTCCGTCGTACAGGTTCTGCCGCATTAGACCTTTGCTATGTAGCATCCGGTCGCGTTGACGGTTATTTCGAAATGGGCTTAAAACCTTGGGATTGCGCAGCGGGTGATTTAATCGTGCGTGAAGCAGGCGGTTTAGTGTGTGATTTCAATGCGGGTCATGGATATTTACGCTCAGGCAACATCGTGGCTGCACCAGCGCGTATTTTAAAAGAAATGCTAAATAAAATTCAGCCTTGCTTAACGGAACAAGTTAAGTAAGTCCCAATAAAAAGTGCGGTGAATTTCACCGCACTTTTTTATGACTAATTTCTGTCGAGTGGCTTTCTATTTTCTTCTGTTTCCGGCTCCAGATCCAATTTTGCCATGAGAAGTTGATCGCCATCTTCTTCTGGGTTACCTGTTACTAACAATTTATCCCCATAGAAAATGGAATTCGCGCCAGCCATAAAGCACATCGCTTGCATTTCTTCACTCATACCTTGACGACCTGCAGAAAGGCGAACATAACTTTTCGGCATAGTAATACGCGCAACCGCAATAGTGCGAACAAACTCTGTCCAATCTAAATCAGCTGCATCAGCCATTGGTGTGCCTTCCACTTTCACTAATTGGTTAATTGGCACGGACTCCGGCTGCGGATCAAGATTTGCTAAACTTGCAATAAGGCCTGCTCGCTCTTTACGGGTTTCATTCATGCCTACAATACCACCACAGCAAACTTTTAAACCGGCATGACGTACTTTTCCTAATGTGCTTAAACGATCATCAAAGCGACGCGTGCCAATGACATTGTGATAATTCTCTGGCGCCGTATCAAGATTGTGGTTGTAATAATCCAATCCTGCATCTTTTAACTCTTCCGCCATACCATCCTGTAGTAAGCCAAAAGTACCGCACGTTTCTAAGCCAATATCTTTTACCGCACGAATAATCGCTGTCACTTTTTCCATATCTTTTGGTTTCGGGCCTCGCCATGCTGCGCCCATACAAAAACGCCCCGCACCACGTGCTTTAGCGATTTTGGCTTTTTCAACAATTTCATCAATATCCAAGAGCTGCTGATTTTGTACGCCAGTTTGATAACGGGCAGATTGAGGGCAATAGCCACAATCTTCAGGACAACCACCCGTTTTAATCGACATCAACGTCGATAACTGTATTGCGCCTGGATTGAAATGCTCTCGATGCACTTGAGCCGCACGATAGATTAATTCTAAAAAAGGTGTCTCAAATAACGCTTCCACTTTACAAACAGACCAATATTCTGCTGAAGGATGAGGTGTAACGGATGAAAGCTGTACTACATTTGTGGTTGTCATTATATTTTCCTCGTTTAAGCAACGTTGCTTTTATTAAGTTGAGCATATTACTCTGCAATAAGATAAAAAGAGATCAGATCACTTTTCCTTGATGAATTTCGATCACTCGATCAATATGCCGTTCAATTTCTTTAGGTTGGTGCGTTACCAGTAACATGGTGAGTTTTTTTTCTTCACATAATTGATCCATTAAATCCTGCATTTCAATGCGTAGTTTAGGATCAAGCGCTGAAAAAGGCTCATCCAATAATAAAATGGGTTTATCTCGTAGCAAACAGCGCGCCAATGCCACTCGCTGTTTTTGTCCACCTGAAAGTGCGGTCGGTTTTCGTGTTAAAAAATTCTGTAAATTGACCGCCTTTGCGGCTTGTTCTACAAGTGCTTTTTCTTCTGCATTTAAGGCTAAATTCGGTTTTAAACCTAAAGCAATATTCTCTTCCACGGAAAGATGAGTAAAGAGATTATTTTCCTGAAATAGCATGGAAACGGGGCGTTCAAAAGGTGCCGTTTTGGTATGATTTTCATCATTAAGCCAAATCTCGCCACTATCAGCATATTCAAATCCGGCAATTAAATTCAGCAAGGTACTTTTTCCTGCGCCACTTTCACCAATGATGGCGATTTTTTCTTGCGCTTGAATCTGTAAATCAAACACCATCGGCATGGATTGATAATTGAAGACTACATTATCTAATTTAATCATTCTGTTCCTTCTGACCTTCAATAAACATAAATAAGCCTAAACATAAGCCCAATAAAATCAATGCCGTCACTGCCGCTTCTTGGCTTCGATATTGCCCGATTTGTTGATAAAGCAAATGAGGTAAAGAAGTAAAATTAGGGCTACCAAATAAGGCTATCGCCGTAAAATCACCGAGTGATAAGGTCGTTGCAAGCGCCAAGGCATATTTCAACGGTGCTTTTAGTAGCGGATATTCAATTAAACGAAAACGCTGCCAGCCTGTAATATTCAGCGATAAACAGAGTTTTTCATAATATTGCATCGATTGATTCATTGGTGTATTGAGAATTTTGATCACAAATGGCAAGGCAGCCAAGGCGTTACAAACAGATACTACCACAAACAAATGCCCTGCCGAGAAATCAATATCTTGCAACCAAAGGAATAAGCCGACTGCTAAAACGATCGTCGGAATGGCTAAAATCATCATGCCACCCGTTAAAATCAAGTGAGCTAATTTAGGGTGATATAACCATTGCAGTTGACGGGAAAGTAACAATAAGAAGAATCCAAATAATACCGATAAAATCCCGGCTGTCGGTGCCATGGTTAATGAATAAGCAAGCGCTTTCCATAATTGTGGGTTTTGCCAATAGCCAAATAATTGAGTTGCAGATAAACCTTGGAAAACGATATTGAATAAGGGACTTAAAATAAATAAGCACACCGAGAATAAGACAAAAACATGTCCAAATTTGACCGTACTTGAAGACGGCAAAACCCATCGATAACGTTGCGAAATCTGGGTTTCGGGTGCTTTTGCCCAATATTGTGAAAGCGAAAATAACGCAAAACAAAACGCAAATTGCACTAACGCAAAAAGTGCCGCTTTGGGTAAATCAAATTCAAAGAAAATGGCTTGGTAAATGGCGACTTCTAGTGTGCTATTTTGTGGCCCGCCACCCAGTGCCAATACAATCGTAAAACTGGTGAAACACAACATAAAAATCAGCACAAAGGCAGACACGATTTGGCTTTTCAAATAAGGCCATTCAATTAAGCGGAAAAATGTGAAACCTTTGATATTCAATTGTGCCGCGAGTTGATGCTGTTCGGTTGGTACACTTTGCAAAGCCTGCAAACTCATTCGTGCCGCTAAAGGAATATTAAAAAATAAATGGGCAATGAGAATGCCACTTAAACCATAAATGGAGGGTTTCCACGAAATACCTAAGGTTTGCAGCAGTTGTGTTAGCCAACCGGCCGTGCCATAAATCCCAATCAAACCGAAAATAGCCAGTAATGCTGGCAAAACAAAGGTGAGGGAAAAAATGCGTAAAATGAGCGATTTGCCTTTGAAATCTAAATAGAAAAAAGCGCGTGCAAATAAAGTTCCAATTACGCTAGAAAGCAAGGCTGACAAGAATGCCTGCCCGATACTAAAGGCGATAACTTGATGTAAATAATCGTCTTTTAAGAAATCAGATAAGGCATAATCACTTCCGACTGAAAAAACAGCAGAAAGTGAAAATCCATAGAGCAAAACAATGAAAAAAATGACCGCACTTCCGCCCAAATAATGGCGTGGACGAAAATGCGGATGTTGCAATAAGCTCATTAATACTACTTAGATAAAGCTTTTTGCCATTGATTGATCCAGCCTTTAAGCTGCTCACTTGTCACCGTTGTGGTATCTAAAATACGCATTGATTTTGCGCGAGAATTAAGCGCATCAATGTGACTTTCGATATTGGTCTCTACCACGGGTAACATGACATTATTTTTAGCAATATCCGCTTGAGCTTGCGGTGAAAGTAAGAATCCTAAAAATTCATCAGCACAGGCATTATTACGATTAGCGACTTTTGCTGCCACTTCAACTTGTAATACGCTCCCCTCTGCAAATTCCGTTGCCACATAATTGTCTTTTTGTTCAGAAAGAATATGGTAAATCGGTGAAGTATTGACGCTTAAAACCACATCCCCTTCGCCTTTCAAGAAGGCCCCATAAGACTCGGTCCAACCTTTGGTGACCGTGACCGTATGTTTAGAAAGAGTTTTCCAGGCATTTGTTACATCAGCTTCTGGATAAACCGCATTCATCCAAAGCAATAAGCCTCGTCCAATACTGCTTGTACGCGGATCTTGATATAACACTTTAAGATCTTGACGCTCAACTAATTCTTTTAAGCTCTTTGGTGGATTAGCCAGTTTATTTTTATCATAAATAAACGCATATTGCGCATAATCAAATGGTAAGAACGTGTGATTTTCCCATTTAATTGGTAAACGTAACTGGCTTAAATCCACTTTATTTGGCTCAAAAATATTGAGTTTTTGTGCATCCTCAATTTGATAACTATCTAAACCGAGCACGACATCCGCCTTAATTTTTTTACCTTCTAGACGAACACGGTTAAACAAGGTGCCATTATTATCAAAAGCCACATAATTCAGCTTACATTGCGGGAATTGTTGTTCAAAAGCTGCTTTAACTTTTGGTCCAGCGCTCCAATCAGCACTAAATGAATCATAAGTATAAACATCTAATGTTTGAGGAGCTGCTTGTGCGAAAGCGGAAGCGGTAAAAAGTGCGGTTAAAATGGGAAGCGTTTTGTTCATTATGCGTTCTCCTTATTTTTGCATAACGAAACAGCATAATGAGATGATTAGTTTCCTACGCCAGCATTATCTGTTTCAGGTTCACGGGTATTTCTCAGCCATTAATATAGGCACCCCGACTAACGCGACGTAGTCTATCTTAAGGAAATTTAATCAACAAGTTATTTAATTTAAAAATGTTAATCCGATCACACTTTTATATCTGGTTTATCATTTTTTGAGCAAAAGAAAACCTGCTAAAAAGCAGGTTTATCTTGGTAATCTATCGCCAATTAAGCTTGATGTTTAGCCGCTACTTCGCTTAATAAAGTTTGAAGTTCGCCAGCTTGATACATTTCTAAAATAATATCACAACCACCAATTAACTCACCTTCTACCCATAATTGTGGGAAAGTTGGCCAGTTTGCATAAGCCGGTAATTCAGCACGAATATCTGGGTGTTGAAGAATATCAACATAGCCGAAAGGCACTTTGCAATTCATTAATGCTTCAGATGCACGCGCAGAGAAACCACAAGAAGGTAATTTTGGTGAACCTTTCATGTAAATTAAAATTGGGTTTTCAGCGATTTGTTTTTTGATCTTGTCTAACGTTTCCATAATGTTCCTTGTTCAAATAAGTCTGAATAGGGCGCTATTCTAGCATAAGATAGAACCTGAGTGAAAGACTTGGTCTTACCAACTTCCACCTGCTCCACCGCCGCCGAAGCCACCGCCGCCGAAACCACCACCTGAAGAACCGCCTCCGCCGAATCCTCCACCGAATCCGCCTCCGAAACCGGAACCGCCACCACGGCGACGAGAAATCATACTTTGACGAATGATTTTATTCAGTTGGTCACGTTGATTCGGGCTAATATATACTTCATCTTTGTGATATTGGAATTCACCAAATAATACAATAGCAATAAACGCCAATACCATTAAGAATGGGATGTACTTATCGAACGCATCTTCTTCAACTTGTGCTGCATCAAACTCGCCTTTACTTGCCGCAATAATTTGGTTTAAGCCGTCATTAATACCTTGCGCATATTGGCCTTGTTTAAATTGTGGCAAAATTGCCGAACGGATGACTTGCGATAAAAAAGCATCCGGCAGTACGCCTTCTAAACCTTGCCCTGTTGCGATAAAGACTTTGCGATCATTTTTCGCAATCAGCATCAACACGCCATTGTTCAGATTTTTACGCCCAATGCCCCATTTATCACCTAAAGCAAAGGTATAATCTGCAATTTCATATTCACCGGTTGTCGGAACCAAAACAACAGCGATTTGTGAACTCGTTTCTTTACTATAAGCAATCAGTTTATTTTCTAAAATTTGCTTATGTTCTGATGAAAGTGTGTTGGTGTAATCGTTTATGTAATGGAAAGGATTTGGTGCAGGCGGAAATTCTGCCGCAACAACCATTTGAGCAAAAAAAACAAGGCTAAAAACAACCGCACTTTTCATAAAAGATAAAAGCTTAGCCATTAATAATTACCTCATTAGATAATTCATTCACATCATCAGGCTGAATAGGGAAATGGCGAGATAAAATATCACTGATACGATCAATCGCATCGACAATGCCTTGTGTATAAGCTTTTTGTTTAAACTGCTCAATCATTAAATCGCATTGTAACTGCCAATAAGCTACATCAACAAATTGATTAATGCCTTTATCACCTACGATTGCACAAAGATGATTTTTATATCCCACATAAATCAACACGGCATTTTGTGCCGCTGTTTTATGCATTTCCAGTTCATCAAACACTTCTAAAGCACGTTCCATTGCAGACAGTTGTGCTGAAGCCTTTGGTACTTTGCGTTCAATATAAACACGTAACTCAGCCGAACTTAAGCTTTCGAGGCGACTAATCGCCGCCTCGATTTGCTTTTTATCTACCGGAATTCTGGAAAAGAATGGCATAGATAAACCTTAGTTAAAGTTTACAGTCGGTGCGTTTTCAGCGCCTGTAGATGATTTAAAGTAAGGTTTAGCTTTAAAACCAAAAATCATTGCCGCTAATTTAGTTGGGAATTGACGTACTTTTTCATTATAAATACGTGCAG
This sequence comes from uncultured Haemophilus sp., assembly GCA_963548985.1. GTDB lineage: Bacteria > Pseudomonadota > Gammaproteobacteria > Enterobacterales > Pasteurellaceae > Haemophilus_D. The sequence continues at coordinate 13,701 of CAUUXN010000002.1, forward strand.
CTTCATTAAATTTATTACGAGCGACATTGATACGGTTTTCTGTACCTTCAAGTTGCGCTTGTAAGTTCATAAAACCTTCATTCGCTTTTAATTGTGGGTATTGTTCTACAGTAACAAGTAAGCGAGATAATGCTGAACCTACTTGATTTTGGTTTTGTTGGAATTCGTTTAATTGTTCTTCCGTTAAATTAGACGGATCAATTTTAGTTTGTGTCGCTTTTGCGCGAGCTTCGATTACATTGGTTAATGTTTGTTGTTCAAAGTTAGCTTGACCTTTCACAGTATTCACTAAGTTTGGAATTAAATCTGCACGACGTTGATAAGATGATTCAACATTTGCCCAAACAGAATCAATTTCAGTTTCTGCTTTTACTAAGCCATTGTAGCTAGACATTAAGCCAAAACCTGCAGCAACGGCGATAATAATCAAGATAATCCACTTTTTCATTCAAAAATTCCTTCAATTTATAGGTTTAATTTATATAAGAAAAGACCTAAACCGAAGTTTAGGTCTTCTAATGTTAATCCATTAATGGATAACTAAATAAAATTATTTAGTACCGTTAACTGCGATTTCAACACGACGGTCTGGTGCTAAACAAGCGATAAGCGCTTTACGACCTTTAACCGCGTCACAAGTAGAACCTGTAACTGGGTTAGCTTTACCGTGACCAACTGCAGAGATGCTTTGAGCTGGAACACCTTTAGCTACTAAGTAGTTAGCTACAGAGTCTGCACGACGTTGTGATAATTTCACGTTTGGTGCATCTTTACCGATACGGTCTGTATAACCAGCAACAGCTACGTTAGCGTTGTTAACTTGAGCGATTTCACCGTAGATACCGTCTAAAGTTGCTTTAGCTTGTGGTTTTAAGTTAGCTTTACCGAAAGCGAAAGTTACATCAGAGCTTAAGTTGAAAGTTTTGCTTACAACTTCAGGTGCAACAACTGGAGCAGCACCTTGACCGAAACGGTAAGATAAACCAGCGTTGATAGAACCGATCCATGGGTTGTAGTCTACTGAGCTATTTGGACGATCTTCAGTACGTAATTTACCCACGCGAGTTAACCATTGATATTCTAAACGTAATGCTAACTCTGGTAATGATGGTAATGCATATTCAACACCTGCTGCGAACATACCAGAAGTACGTAAACTATGACGACCAGCATCGTGGATACGAGCACCACCGTTTGTTACATCATAGAATTTGTAGTCTGAACGAACTAATGCTACGCCTGCACGACCATAAACATCTAAGCCTTCTAAAGCAGAAGTTAAACCACCAAGATTGTAGCTACCTTTAAAGCTTAAGTGAGCACCGTGGTTAGTGTGTTTGAAGTCAGTTTTACCTAAATCACGACCTTTAACACGACCAAAGTCATCATAGCCTAATTCTACCGCTAAACCTAAGTTATCACGGTTTAAGATTTGGTAACCACCAAACACACCGTAAGTAACAGAGTTACGGTGATAAGAACCTAAGTTGTCTTTGATACCATCATGAAAAGATGCTTGACCAACTTTAGCACCTGCATAGAAAGTATTTTCTTGTGGAGCTGCTTGAGCTACTGAAGCTGCTGCTAAACCAGCAACGACTAATGCGATTGCAGTTTTTTTCATTTTGATGTCCTCTATTTAGTCATCGTTATTAATAAGAAAAGTTTCCTTGTTTATTGTGAACTTTATAAAAAAGAAACACTCTAAACGTTGCTTAACTAGGGTTTTGAATTTGCCCTAACTTATCCTTTTGACAAATTCAATTCCTTTGCCATAGCCAAAGGAACGTTCAAAAGTATGGTTATTATCCTATAAAAACACCAAAGATCAAACTTTTTTTGCCCTTTTTGGTTATTTTATAGACAAACAACCCCTAAAATGAACATTTGTTCACAAAAATCGGGTTAATTTTTAACCCGATTTCTATTCTAACAAAAAATATCTTTTGTTGAAATCGACTTTTTTTTGAGCTTCATATATCATCAAATTCACTTTCTTCTCTTATATATAGGTGAGTGATTTTATGTTGCCCCGTCTTTCTAATGTGCCACAACTTAATAACGTGGTAAGTGATTATCTTAACGAACTCCAAAAACAGCATTTTGAAGGTGATATTGCCTCAAATTATGCTGACCGCTTAAGTCTTGCGACAGATAACAGCGTCTATCAGCAGCTTCCTCAAGCTATTTTATTCCCTAAATCTGTTGCCGATATAGTACGTATCACCAAATTAGCGAATAAAGAGAAATACCTTCATCTAACCTTTACACCTCGCGGTGGCGGCACGGGTACCAATGGACAATCTATAAATAACAACATTATTGTCGACCTCTCTCGCCACATGATGAGCATTTTAGAGCTTAATATAGAAGAACGTTGGGTTCGCGTGCAGGCGGGCGTAGTAAAAGACCAACTCAACCAATTTCTAAAACCACACGGATTATTCTTTGCACCAGAGCTCTCCACAAGTAATCGAGCAACACTAGGTGGCATGATTAATACCGATGCTTCCGGTCAAGGCTCATTACAATACGGAAAAACCTCTGATCATGTTTTAGCATTACGTTCTGTTTTAATGAATGGTGAAATATTAGATACAAGTGAGATCAAATCTGATGATGTTTTAGAAAACTACCCACTTGCAGAAAATGGCAAAACGTTACATCAAACGATTTTCCAACGTTGTAAAGAGAAGCGCGCCTCAATCATTCAAGATTTACCACAACTCAATCGCTTCCTCACCGGTTACGATCTTAAGAATGTCTTTAATAAAGATGAAAGTGAATTTAACCTCACCCGAATTTTAACGGGCTCAGAAGGTTCACTTGCGTTTATCTGTGAAGCTAAACTTAATTTATTGCCGATTCCTAAATATCGCACCTTAATTAATGTGAAGTACAGCTCATTTGATGCTGCGCTTCGCAATGCACCGTTTATGGTGAAAGCCAATGCTCTTTCCGTTGAAACCGTCGATTCCAAAGTGCTGAACCTTGCTAAGCAAGATATTATTTGGCATTCAGTGAAAGAACTTTTAACAGAAGAAGAACAAAATCCAATTCTAGGTTTAAACATTGTGGAATATGCGGGCAACAATCAAGCCAAAATCGACAGCCAAGTGAGCGCACTTTGTCAGCAATTAGATGAAAAAATTGCACAAGGCCAAGATCACATTATCAGCTATCAACTTTGTTCTGACTTGCCTTCTATTGAACGTATTTATGCTATGCGTAAAAAAGCGGTGGGGCTATTGGGGAATGCGAAAGGTGCACCCAAACCGATTCCTTTTGTGGAAGATACCTGTGTGCCACCAGAACATCTTGCCGATTACATTGCAGAATTTAGAGCCTTATTAGATAGTCACAATCTGCAATATGGGATGTTTGGTCATGTGGATGCTGGCGTATTGCACGTTCGCCCGGCTTTGGACTTATGCGATAAAGACCAAGTAAAACTCTTTAAACTAATTTCAGATGAAGTGGCTGAACTCACCGTGAAATACGGCGGTTTGCTATGGGGGGAACACGGTAAAGGGGTACGCTCTCATTATGGCGAGAAATTCTTTACACCTGAACTTTGGCAAGAATTACGTTATGTGAAATTTTTATTTGATCCAAACAATCGTCTGAATCCAGGTAAAATCTGTACGCCACTTAATAGCGATGCGGAACTCTATTCGATTCTCTCGCCAATGCGTGCTGACAATGATAGCCAAATCCCAATTCAAATGCGAGATGAATTCAAAGGTGCGATGAATTGTAACGGTAACGGACTTTGCTTTAACTTTGATGAGCATAGCATTATGTGTCCTTCCATGAAAGTGAGTAAAAATCGCGTATTCTCGCCAAAAGGACGAGCCGCTATGGTGCGTGAGTGGCTGCGATTAATGGCCAATGAAAACGTATCGCCTGATCAATTAGATTTTCATAAAACGCAAGTAAAACTGACCGCACTTGTGGAACGTTTCCGCAATAGCGTGCAGAAATGGCGTGGTGAATATGACTTCTCACATGAAGTGAAAGCGGCAATGGATACTTGTCTGGCTTGCAAAGCCTGTGCAAGCCAATGCCCGATTAAAATTGACGTACCAAGTTTCCGTGCGAAATTTTTCCATTTCTACCACAGTCGTTATTTGCGCCCAGCCAAAGATCATCTTGTGGCGAATTTAGAAGTTGCTGCACCTTATATGGCGAAACAACCGGCATTATTCAATTATTTCACCAAACTGAAAGTTACTCAAAGCGTGGTTGAAAAAACGCTTGGCATGACTGATTTGCCTCTCCTTTCAGAGCCAAACCTTCAACAACAATTAGTGGAAATTGGTTATCAAGGCAAAAAATTAGAAGAATTGGAAGGTCTCAGTGCCACAGAAAAAGCGAAGATGCTATTTATTGTACAAGACCCATATACCTCTTATTACGATGCTAAAGTGGTGCGAGACTTTGTCGCTCTCACACAAAAATTAGGATTCTCACCAATCCTTCTGCCTTTTAAACCGAATGGCAAAGCGATGCATATTAAAGGTTTTTTAGCTCGCTTTAGTAAAACCGCTAAAACACAAGCGGAATTTTTAAATCGCGTCGCTAAATTAAATGTGCCTTTAGTCGGCGTAGATCCAGCTATTGTGCTTTCTTATCGTGATGAATATAAAGAAGCATTAGGTGATTCTCGCGGTGATTTCCATGTACTCACAGCGCATGAATGGCTGACCAATCAATTAGACAGTAACACATTACAAAGTGCAGTGAAAAATATTGCAAAATCTGACCGCACTTTTGAGTGGTATTTATTCCCTCATTGTGCTGAATCCACCTTTATGCCAAACAGCCCAAAAGAATGGCAGTATATTTTTGCGCAATTTGGACAAACCTTGAAGGTAGAAAAAGTCGGTTGCTGTGGTATGGCGGGTGTATTTGGTCATGAAGTACAAAATCAAACCATGTCAAAAGAGATTTACGACGTATCATGGGGCAAAAAATTACAAGGTAAAGATCCAAATCATTGTCTCGCAACTGGCTATTCCTGCCGTAGCCAAGTGAAGCGATATGAAAAAGCCATCTTGAAACACCCTGTTCAAGCATTGCTTGAAGTATTGAATAACTAGAATAGATTTTCTACTTACCACAATATCGCAGAAAATAAAAAGCGGTCAGACTTTAAATCTGACCGCTTTCTTTATTTAAAAACTACAACGCTTCAATCGCTTTATACTGCTCTTGGATTTTTTCTAATCCAGATTGGTATTCTGCTTGTTTTTCACGTTCTTTCGCAATCACCGCTTCTGGTGCTTTCGCTACGAAAGCTTCATTGCTGAGTTTACTTTCAATACGTTTAACTTCATTTTGATATTTTTCAATCTCTTTAGTTAAACGCGCTAGCTCTGCTTCTTTATTAATAAAGCCAGCCATTGGTACAAGCAATTCAGCATTGCCAACGAGTTTCGCTACCGCAAGCGGTGCTGTTTCGTTTGCAGCTAACACTTTAACGTTGTCTAATTTCGCCATGGCTTTTAAAAGAGCGGTCTGTTTTTCGAGAATTTTTGCATTTTCTGCACTTAAATTACGGAATAACAGATCTAAGCCTTTGCTTGGTGCGATGTTGCTTTCTGCACGGATATTACGCACCGCAACGATCACTTCTTTTAACCACTCAATTTCAGCTTCTGCTTCTGGATCAAAACCGTTCTCTTCCACTTTCGGGAATGGTTGTAACATAATGCTGTCAGCTGTAATACCCACAAATCCTTTCACTTTTTGCCAAATTTCTTCGGTAATAAATGGAATAAGCGGATGTGCTAAACGTAATAATTTTTCTAACACATGAACCAAAGTTTGGCTTGCCGCACGGATTTGTGCTGCATTGCCGTTGGCAAATACCGGTTTAGTCAATTCTAAATACCAGTCACAGAATTGGTTCCAAGTAAACTCATAAATCGCATTGGCACAAAGGTCAAAACGATATTGGCTTAATGAGTTACGGAAAGTTTCCACTGTGCGGTTGAATTCTGATTGAATCCAACGATCCGCTAATGAGAATTCGATCTCGCCTTCGCTTAAATCTAATTTTTCATTCGTAAGAACGAAACGGCTTGCATTCCATAATTTGTTACAGAAATTACGGTAGCCCTCTAAACGTTTCATATCCCAGTTGATATCACGGCCGTTTGAAGCCAATGCTGCTAATGTGAAACGCAATGCGTCTGTACCGTGAGCCGCAATACCTTCAGCAAATTCTTTGCGCGTTGCTTTAGCAATTTTCTCTGCTAATTGCGGCTGCATCATGTTGCCAGTGCGTTTTTCAAGTAAATCTTCAAGGCTAATACCGTCAATCATATCGATTGGGTCAAGTACGTTACCTTTCGATTTCGACATTTTTTGACCTTGTTCATCACGGATTAAGCCCGTTACGTATACCGTTTTGAATGGCACTTGTGGTTTGCCGTTTTCATCTTTTACGAAGTGCATCGTAAACATAATCATACGCGCAACCCAGAAGAAGATGATGTCGAAGCCGGTAATCAACACATCCGTTGGGTGGAACATTTTGAGCTCTTTGGTTTGCTCTGGCCAACCTAAAGTTGAGAATGTCCATAAGCCTGATGAGAACCACGTGTCTAACACGTCTTCATCTTGCTTGAGTTCAACCGCAGAATCTAAGTTATATTTTGACCGCACTTCTTCTTCGTTGCGTGCAACATACACGTTGCCTTCCGCGTCATACCACGCAGGAATGCGGTGTCCCCACCAAAGTTGGCGAGAGATACACCAATCTTGAATATCACGCATCCAAGAGAAGTAAAGGTTTTCGTATTGTTTCGGTACGAATTGGATTTCACCATCTTCCACCGCTTTAATCGCCACATCGGCAAGCGGTTTCACGCTCACATACCATTGGTCGGTTAACATCGGCTCGATTGGCACACCACCACGGTCGCCATAAGGCACTTTGAGATCGTGTGGTTTGATTTCGTCTAATAAACCAAGCGCTTCAAAATCTGCCACGATTTTCTTACGTGCAGCGAAACGCTCTAAGCCACGGTAATCAGCTGGAATAGTTGCTTCATAGCCAGCAAGTGGTTTGCCGTCTGTGCCGATAATTTCCGCTTCATCACGAATATCCGCATTTAAAGTTAACACGTTAACCATAGGTAAGCTGTGACGTTTACCCACTTCGTAGTCGTTAAAGTCGTGCGCAGGGGTGATTTTCACCACACCGGTACCAAATTCACGATCCACGTATTCATCCGCAATAATCGGAATTTCACGGTTTGCCAATGGCAGAACCACTGTTTTACCGATTAAAGATTGGTAACGCTCATCTTCAGGATGCACTGCAACCGCCGTATCGCCCAACATGGTTTCTGGACGTGTAGTTGCCACCACTAAATAATCTTTACCATCTGCCGTTTTCGCACCGTTGGCTAACGGATAACGGAAATGCCAAAGCGAACCTTTGCTCTCTTTGTTTTCCACTTCTAAATCGGAAATCGCGGTGTGAAGTTTTGGATCCCAGTTTACTAAGCGTTTGCCACGGTAAATCAAACCTTCTTCGTGCAAGCGAACAAACACTTCTTTTACTGCGTCAGATAAACCATCGTCCATGGTGAAACGCTCACGTTCCCAGTCGATAGAGTTACCTAAACGGCGCATTTGTTGGCTGATTGTGCCCCCAGAATAGGCTTTCCAATCCCAAATTTTGTTGATGAATGCTTCACGACCATAATCGTGGCGAGTTTTGCCTTCTTCAGCCGCAATTTTGCGCTCCACCACCATCTGAGTTGCGATACCCGCGTGGTCTGTCCCCGCTTGCCATAAGGTGTTATGCCCTTCCATACGGTTAAAACGGATTAAAGTATCCATTAAAGTTTGTTGGAAAGCGTGCCCCATGTGTAGGGAGCCTGTTACGTTCGGCGGTGGAATCGCAATGCAATAGCTTGGCGCATTTTCATTTTCAGACGGTTTAAAATAACCACTCTCTTCCCAATGTTGATAAAGGGCTTGTTCTACCGCAGACGGATTAAAACGGTCTGCCATTTCGAATTTTTGTGTCATTTATTTTCTCTTTAACTAACTTACAATCTAACTACTCACATTCAGGAAGATCCCATTTTTTTGCGGGAATTTCATTCTTATAACGAATAATAGTATCATTTTCGCTGAGTAATCCATCTAATGTATAATGTCTCTTTGTTGTTTCACTATAGGTATCCTTTTTATAAGTCCCATTTTTATCCGGTAAAAGATAGAAAATCTCATTAATATCCTCATCCATCTTTAAAATTGGTATAGGTTTATTAGCTATTCGTTGAAAATAATAATACCCTTTATTCTCAACAATAAATTTAAAAGTTTGAGAGCTTATATTGGAATTATTAGATCTTTTTGTTAATTGCACATAGGATCCAGCCTTTACTCTACTTTCAGATAAATATTTTTCGGAGTCTTTAAATGGTGAATTATTAAATACTCCATTTTGAAAATCAGGTAGAAAAAGCTCACGTAAAACTAAAACTCTTCGAGGGCCATCTTGTACTAAACATTGCTTAACATCATCTTTCTTATAAATAGTTATAAGATGAGTTGCGTAATTTTTTACACTTAATGTGCCATAGTCACTACCTGCATAATCTTTATACTTCGGATATATCCCATCGAAACTAAGACATGCAGACAACGACTGAAAAATAGGAAGTAATAAAATCAGTCTAATATATTTTATATGCATGATTCCCTCTGATTATTTTATCTTAAAATTGATTAATACGAACTTATCTTCACTAGGATAAATCGCCTTAATCACCTCTTTCAATTCCGCCAAACTCATATTCTCCTGCTTCGCATGTTGTTCTGTCAGTTCATCAAGAGTAATAGGCGATACACTTAACACTTCAATCGTGCAGAAATATTGATTATCCTCAAATCGACCAACACGTAAGATATCACCTGCTTTAAAATGGCTTTCGGATTTATCTCGAATCGTGATGGTTTTACGCCCTGCGAGAATATCGGCTTCGAAGCGTTGATAAAAGGTAATATCGTTCATAAAGTGCGGTCAATTTTTAAGTGTTTTTTGTAACCATCCCCCTCTTTGGCAAAGAGGGGTATTTTTTTATATCGTTATACCTGCTCTGTGCTCAACGTCCAGCCTAACTGTCTCAGTTGTTTATAACGTTCACGTGCTTGAGCTTTTTGCGTTTCTTCTACCGGTACAAAATCAATTAATTGTGTAAAGCTGTGGCTAAAATCCGGCACTTCCATTTGTAAATTGATCAGCAAATCTCGGCGTTGGGCATTGCGTTTGCCTTTCCAACTAATCTCAATTGGCGGTGCATATTGTGTTGCTTCGCCCGAAAGATTATGAGGAACAAACTCATTTGGATCCCGTTGCCATAATGCTTCATCAATTAAAAATGCTTGCTCTTCTGTTTCGCACGCGATTAACACTCGCTTGCCTAAACGCCACGCTTGAGCGGCAAGATCACAGGCAAGTTGCTCAACTGTTATCTTCTTTTCTGGATTTAAGAGATAAAATTGTGCGTTTTTTGCCATGATTGCGACTTCTCCATTTATCGTTTTGTAAACTGGCGGATTTTATCAAAAAAGCACTAAAAAATAAATCATCAACAAGGTGATTAACGCAAATAGAAAAAACACGAAAATTTTTTACCGCACTTTTATGATCTACATCACAAAAATAACTTTTAACCTTTATGTTACATTCCATTCATAACTCGTAGGTGTTAGAATTTTCGAAATTTGTTTTAATTTTTGATGATAGGAGTATCACATGGCATTTCGTATTGAAAAAGACACTATGGGCGAAGTTCAAGTTCCTGCAGATAAATACTGGGCAGCACAAACCGAACGTTCCCGTAACAACTTCAAAATTGGTCCGGCAGCCTCTATGCCGCACGAAATTATTGAAGCTTTCGGTTATTTGAAAAAAGCCGCGGCTTTCGCAAACTGTGATTTAGGTGTATTACCTGCAGAGAAACGTGATTTAATCGCAACCGCCTGTGATGAAATCCTTGCAGGGAAATTAGACGACCAATTCCCATTGGTCATTTGGCAAACCGGTTCAGGTACACAATCAAATATGAACGTGAACGAAGTGGTGGCAAACCGTGCTCACGTTTTACATGGTGGTAAATTAGGTGAAAAATCATTCATCCATCCAAATGATGATGTGAACAAATCCCAATCTTCAAATGATACTTTTCCAACTGCAATGCACATTGCGGCATACAAAAAAGTGGTTGAACACACTATTCCTTGTGTAGAACGTTTACAAAAAACCTTCGCTAAAAAATCAGCAGAATTTAAAGATGTAGTAAAAATTGGTCGTACTCACTTAATGGATGCCACCCCATTAACATTAGGTCAAGAATTCTCTGCTTATGCTGCACAATTAGATTTCGGTTTACGTGCACTGAGAAATACCCTTCCACACTTAAGCCAATTAGCGCTTGGTGGTACTGCAGTGGGTACTGGTTTAAATACACCAAAGGGCTATGATGTGAAAGTGGCAGATTACATTGCAAAATTCACTGGCTTACCATTTGTGACTGCAGAAAACAAATTTGAAGCGTTAGCTGCACACGATGCGATTGTGGAAACTCACGGTGCAATTAAACAATTAGCGATGAGCTTATTCAAAATTGCAAACGACATTCGTTTATTAGCCTCTGGCCCTCGTTCTGGTATCGGTGAAATTTTAATTCCTGAAAATGAACCGGGTTCTTCAATCATGCCGGGTAAAGTGAACCCAACTCAATGTGAAGCGTTAACCATGGTATGTGCACAAGTATTCGGTAACGATACCACTATCGCGTTTGTTGGTTCACAAGGTCATTTCCAATTAAACGTATTTAACCCTGTAATGGTGGCGAATTTCTTACAATCTGCACAATTATTGGGTGATGCTTGCGTATCATTTGATGAACACTGCGCAACCGGTATTCAACCGAACTACCCACGCATTAAACAACAATTGGAAAATTCATTGATGTTAGTCACCGCACTTAATACCCACATTGGTTACGAAAATGCGGCGAAAATTGCGAAAACGGCACACAAAAATGGTACAACCTTACGTGAAGAAGCGATTAACTTAGGCTTAGTTTCAGCCGAAGATTTCGACAAATGGGTTCGTCCAGAAGATATGGTGGGTAGCTTAAAATAAACTCCCCCAATAATTTGATGTCAAAGGCAGGTATTCCTGCCTTTTTATTTGTGTTTTTTTCGAGGGCTTTTTTGTTATAATCACGGCAATATTTTTGACATGAAAAAAACTATGAAACTGAAATTTATTATTGCTGCCATTTCAGCCTTATTTTCCACCGCACTTTTTGCCCAATGGCAACCGGTCGGCAATGCTGAATACACATGGGGGCCATTCCATGTTTACACTGTCGGCTTGTATTCTGAAACGGGTTCATATGAAAAGAATGAACGTCCGTTAATGTTTTCGATTAAATATGAAAAACCAGTTGAAGGGAAAAATTTCGCCATTGCGTTAACCAAAGAAATGGAAGCCCAAAACTTAAGTAAAGATGACACCACCGCGTGGCTGAAAAAAATGCAGGAAATCTTCCCTGATTTTTCACCAAGCGACATCTTAAATTTTGTTGCCTTAGCGGATAAAGGCTATTTTGTGTTAAATGACACCGTGTTAGATCACGAATTCGATCAAAAATTTACACAAGCGTTTATTGATGTGTGGCTTTCTGATAAAAGTAGTTTTATCAAATTACAACCGCAATTATTAGGTAAAGAAAAACCGGCTCACGATAGCAAAGAATTTCAAAATCAACCGGCAAGCGAGCCTTTTGATGAAGAAAATACAATGCCGGAATTACCACCAAATTATGATTTTAAACAAGACGCAAAAGGATAAACAACAAGGGCGAACATGATATGGTTCGCCCTTTTCTTTTAATGTTTCACTTGCTGTTCTAAAAACAAGATCATCTGTAATGCAATATCAATGCCACTGGTCTTCTCAATCATTTCTAACCCCGGGCTAGCATTCACTTCAAGCACTAATAAACCTTCTTTTGAACGAATCAAATCAACACCAGCTACTGCAAGACCTAATGCTTTAGTCGCACGAATGGCGATGGATTTTTCATCTTCGGTGAGTTTAACTTTTTCTGCTGTGCCACCACGATGAAAGTTAGCACGAAACTCACCGTCTTGCCCCATACGTTGCATTGTCGCTACGACTTTATCACCGATCACAAAACAGCGAATATCTGTTCCTTTTGCCTCTTCTACAAAATCTTGTAACAAAACAGGTACATTCGCATCTTTTAACGTTTCTAAAATACTAACCGCACTTTGTGGACATTCGGCTAAGATCACACCAATACCTTGTGATCCTTTTAAGGTTTTAATAATCATTGGAGAGGTTGTCTGCTTAATAGCTTGTTTCGGCTCAACCTCACAACCGGATAAGACTGAACTCGGTACTGCAATACCTTGCTCTAATAACATCTGCAAACTACGCCATTTATCGCGTGCGGCTAAAAATGCCTGTTCTTTATTAAGGCAATAGACACCTTTTCCTTGGAAATGACGCAATACGGCACAGCCCATTTGGGTACTTGTCGTCCCAAAACGTGGTAACACCGCATCATAATCAGACAATAAATAGGGTTCACTTTCTACATTTTGTTGATAATACAAAGAAAAGTGCGGTTGATTTTTGTCGAGTTTTAAAATGCAACGATTAGGATCCAAAATATCCATTTGATGCCCGCAACTTTCTGCTGCTTCTTTTAAACGCTGGCAGCTATAAAGGCGGGGCTCACGGCAAAGCATCAATAATTTCATTCAGTTATATCCTTAGGGAAAGAGGAGTTGATATATTACACCAATCACAATAATCCTGAAAAATGATTTCTGCTTTTGTGGAAATAGAGTAGAATTAGCGGGAGTTCTTATTTAAATAAAAGGAAAATTTTATGTTCGTAGTTATTTTTGGTCGTCCAGGCTGCCCTTATTGTGTACGTGCAAAAAACCTTGCTGAAAAATTAAAAGGTGAAGTAGCGGATTTTGATTATCGCTATGTAGATATTATCGCTGAAGGCATTTCTAAAGCAGATTTATCAAAATCTGTCGGTAAAGAAGTGGAAACTGTGCCACAAATCTTTATCGATGAAAAACCAATCGGCGGTTGCACTGATTTCGAAGCATTAATGAAAGAACAATTTAACGTTGTTGCTTAATTATTGCTAAAAACATAAAAGTGCGGTTAATTTCAACCGCACTTTTTTTATTTCAGTTTATTTGATTTGTAACGAAATAGACCAATCCCATTCTGTTTCACTCAAACGATATTGTTCTTTTAACGCAGGTCCACAAGAATTGGAGCCTACTCCACTCATTTTATAATCCACACACAATATTGTACTGCCACTTTTCTCCAAATCATATTGGTGCTTTTTACTGCCCAATTCGTCTTGAGAATAAGGGGAAACATTCATACTAAAAGTCGTATGACTTTGCACGGTAAAGCAATCAGCCGAATTCACCACCTTCACTTCAGTACAACCATAGTGACTGCCATTTTCTTGCGGTTTCAAATAAGGCACATGATTACTTTCTGGCGTTGTTTTATAACGACCTAAAGCCGTGGCGTGATGCTTATCCAGATAACTTTCCGTTGGGCCATAGCCTACATACTCCACTTGATTAAATCCTTGATTAAGGAAGAAACGCAAGCCAAAGCGTGGTAAAAATGGCAAGTGCGGTTGTTTTTCAGCATGAATATTAATCTGAAGCACCCCATTTTGTTCAATTCGATACACCACATTTAATGTTAAAATTCGCGCTTTTGATACGGCAACCAATCCTAATTTAAAGGTAATTTCAACCGCACTTTCCTGCTCGATTAAACGGTAATCATAAACACGACTCGTCGCACGATCGTAACCTGCAGCAAGCCAATGTGCTTTCATTAAACTATCATTATCTAAAGGCGCTCGCCAAATATTAAAATCGGCAGGTTGATTCAACCAAGGCTCGCCAGCTTTACAAATTTGTTGAATAGTGCCTTTATATTGATCAAACTGGTATTCAATATCTGCTGCTTTAACTGAAATTAAATTGGCATATTCTGAAACAGAAATCGGTTGATGATTTGATTTGAGTTCATTTGTGAAGAATTGTGATTGCTCTGACAAAATGATCTGATCAAATCCCAAATTATGCCCTTGAGGAATTAAACCTATTTCTGTTTTTTGATGATAGGTCAAGGTCAAAATTTGTAATGAACTGTTACTTGCTGGCAATCGTAAAGGCAAAAGTGCGGTTGATTTTGGTGCAATGTTTAAATCATCTATTTGGCCTTCTTGTATAACAGCAAAATCTTCGGTGATTTGATAATGAATCGAAATAGTCTCTGCCGCATCCGTAAAATCCAAATAATTTTTGAGTTCAATATGGCCATTTTTTAATGTAGCTCGAAGTGGACGATACACATTTTTGTATTCCAACAAATTACTTTGAATTTGACGGTCTGCCGTGACTAATCCATCAGCACAAAAATTACCGTCATTCGGTGTGTCATTAAAATCCCCGCCATAGCCCATCTTGCTTGAGTTTAGCAAATAAGGGGAATGATTGCACCACTCCCACACAAAGCCACCACAAGCGCCAGCATGTCTTTCCATAGCTTGGAAATAATCTTCCGTGTCTCCGCAAGAATTCCCCATCGCATGCAAATATTCACAAAAAAGATACGGCTTTTGATTTTTGGCATCGGCAAAATAAGCATCCAATTCTTCCGTACTGGTGTACATTTCGCTATGAAAATCTAAATTGGATGTATCATTTTGATGCGCTGAATGTTGAAATATCGCATTTTCATAATGCACTAAGCGACTTGGATCGCGTTGTTTTACCCAAGCGGCCGCTTGCTCAAAATTCTCACCATAACCACTCTCATTGCCTAATGACCAAATCACAACAGAAGGCCGATTTTTATCTCGCTCAATATTGGCATCAGTGCGGTCTAAAATGGCTTGATTAAATTCAGGACTTCGAGCCATATAGCAATAATTGTCGATTGTTTTTTGACGAATTGCGTCATGATCAATCTCTGTTTTTCCCCCTAACAAAATACTTGTTTCTGGCGACTCTACATAGACTGTATTCGTGCCGTGTGATTCGATATCACTTTCCGCAATCACATAAAAACCATATTCATCACACAACTCAGTAAACCAAGGTGCATTCGGATAGTGGGCTGTGCGAATGGCATTAAAATTATGCTGTTTCATTAAGCGTAAATCTTGTAATGCTTGCTCTCGACTAATGACATAACCCGTTTTCGGATCGCTATCATGACGATTAACACCTTTAAACTTAATCGCTTGTCCATTAAATAGCGTGACACCATTTTTGACTTCAATATGACGCAAGCCGACCTTTTGACAAATCACTTCTGATCCATATTGCAAAATCAACGTGTATAAACGAGGGTTCTCCGCATGCCATAATTGTACATTTTCAATTTCAGCATGAAAGGCACGCCCTTTTTGTTCTGTTATCAATTTGCCTTGAGGATCAAATAATTGCCAAGAAATGGGTTGTTCGCGTTCTGCAAACTGACATGCTACATACAATTGGGCCTTGGTAAGTTCTTGATTAAATTGTGTTTGAATGAAGAAATCTTGTAAGTAATTTTTTTCTCGCTCTAACAGATAAACATCTCGAAAAATACCAGACATTCGGAATTTGTCTTGGTCTTCCAAGTAACTGCCATCACACCATTTCAACACGAGAACATGTAAGTGGTTTTCTCCTTGTTGTAAAAAGTCAGTAATATCAAATTCACTGGTGCAATGACTAATTTGGCTGTAGCCCGCAAATTGGTGATTCACATAGACAAATAAGCAACTATCTACCCCTTCAAAATTTAAGAGATACCGTTTTTCAGCATTGATTTTGACATTAAAAATGCGATGATATAAACCACAAGGATTTTCAATGGGCACATAAGGCGGATCAAAAGGGAAAGGATAATTTACGTTGGTATATTGATGATTATCGTAACCATGATTTTGCCAATTGGAAGGGACGGGGATTTTATCTGTAAATGAAAAATGAAGGAAATCTTGAGGCAAGTGAGTATAGCTTTCAAAATAAGCAAAATCCCATTCACCATTTAGTAAGGTAAAGTAAGGGGAAAATTCTCGTGTCTTTTTGACCTCACTTTCTGTTGAAGAAAAAGGAATAAAATAAGCATGATGTGGTGTGGTATTCACATGTAAGGTTTGTGGATCTTCAAAATAACGAGGCAACGACATAAAAACTCCCAATGCAATTTAGCCACATAAAAAAGGCGCCTGAATGACGCCACTATACCTAAAATCTTCGATGAATCTAGCGATAAGTTCACAAATCGTGATACTTATCACATTAATTTTTATGGCAATTTTGCCAAGAAGACATAACCGCCTTTTTCACTCATTATTTCAACATTAGAATCCGCTGTAATGAATGCTGACTCACCTTGTTTTAAGGTAAGTGCGGTTGATTTTTCTTGAATTTTAAGCTCGCCTTGCATCACTAACAAGATGCCTGCACTTTGAAGATTCACTTTAGTATGCTTTTCGGGTTCGACACGAATTTGAGCTAAAGCAAAGTCTTTTACTGGCGTTTTATAAGTAAATTCTGACTGATTTTGAGGTGCGGCTGAGATAATTTGAGGTGTTACTTCACGACAATCCACAATTTTTAATAATTCGACAATATCGACATATTTTGGTGTTAATCCACCACGAATCACATTATCAGAACAGGCCATTAACTCCACGTTTTGTCCGCGAAGATAAGCATGAGGAATCCCTGCATCCTGGAAAATACCTTCCCCTTCTTTCAAATGTACGATATTAAAGAGATAAAAACATACCAAGCCGGCATCTAATTTTTCAGGTGAAATCGCCATGGCTTCCATGGTATAAAGCACCCAATAATCAGGATTATCTAGCGTCAACTCACCATTTTTATAAGGCTGTTGGTTGGCTTCAATAATAGGTAATAGCCAATTTGCGAGCGTTGATTGATCCGCCAACATCACATCTGCATAAAATTCAGCAAGGCTCTGTGTGCCAAGTTTTTCAGCCAAAGGTTGCAAAGAGGGGCGCGCATTTAATGTAGCAAGAATTTGAGATTTTGTTTTAAAACCATGTAAAAGCCAGAAATCAGATAAGGCAATCATCATTTCAGGCTTGTGGTTTCGGTCTTTATAAATCCGTGTGCTATCAGTGAGTGATACACCTTTTGCATTTTCAGCCTCAAAGCCCTTTTCAGCTTGCTCTTTAGTCGGATGTAATTGAATCGATAACGGCTTTTCAACATCTAAAATCTTTAACAAATAAGGGAGTTCATCACCAAATTGCTGACGACTTGCTTGCCCTAGTGCGGTCGGATTTTGCGATAAAAATTCAATAAGGGATTGTTTACCTGTTACATTCTCAATATCAGAAGGCGCTGATGGATGTGCGCCTAACCACCACTCAGCACAAGGTTGTTCTTTCGCTGAATTTAATCCAATCAATGATGCAATATAGTTTTTCCCGCCCCATGCATAATGCTGCACTTGGCCAGTTAATCGATAAATCATCTTTACCTTCTTTAAAAAGAATAAGGATAAAAAAATCCGCTTATTTAAAGCGGATCTTTTAGTCTATAAATCTTATTTTGTTAAACTTAAAACAACAGATTCTCCAGCAATCACTTCACCTGATTTTTTCTCGATAGATGAAATTTCATCCATATTAGAGATAACAACAGGTGTTAAAACTGATTTTGCTTTTGATTCTAATGTTACTAAATCAAATTCGATTACTGTGTCGCCGCGTTTTACGCTTTGACCTTCTTGTGCGATGCGAGTGAATCCTTCACCTTTTAATTCAACGGTATCAATACCGAAGTGAACGAATAATTCAACACCCTCTTTTGATTCCATTGAGAAAGCGTGGTTGGTTTCAAAAATTTTACCAATTACACCATCAACAGGCGCCACAATTTTGTTACCTGTTGGACGAATTGCGATACCATCACCCACGATTTTTTCAGAGAAAACAACATCTGGTACATCTTCGATATTCACAATCTCACCAGAAAGTGGCGCATAAATTTCGACTTCCACTGTTTTATTTTCTTTTGAACCAAATAATTTGTCAAATAAGCCCATTTTAATCTCCTATCTATTAAAGATGGCTAGTATTTTAACGTAAAACTCTGTTTTTGTATCTAGTTTAACGATTTTTCTGCTAAAAAAGCTTGAATTAATTGCTCAATTTCAGTAGCAGTTGGTTTTTCTAATGCTTCATCAGCTAAGGCTTTCACCTCTTGATAATTCACATGACGAATTAATTTTTTAATACGTGGTACAGAAATTGCACTCATACTAAATTCATCTAAGCCCATACCGAGTAACAATAAGGTCGCGCGTTCATCACCGGCTAACTCACCACACATCCCCGTCCATTTACCTTCAGCATGAGAAGCATCAATCACTTGTTTGATCAATCCTAGTACTGAAGGTGACATTGGGTTATATAAGTGAGAAATCAATTCGTTACCACGGTCAACGGCTAAGGTATATTGGGTTAAATCGTTTGTACCAATACTAAAGAAATCCACTTCTTTCGCTAAGAATTTCGCATTCACTGCTGCAGATGGGGTCTCAACCATGACCCCCACTTGGATGTTTTCATCAAAAGCTTTACCTTCTGCACGTAATTCTGCTTTTAAGGTTTCCAATACAGATTTTAATTCGCGAATTTCTTCTACCGAAATAATCATTGGAAACATCACGGCAAGTTTACCAAATGCAGACGCTCGTAATACCGCTCTTAATTGTGCGTGTAAAATCTCACGACGATCAAGGGCAATACGCACCGCACGCCATCCTAAGAATGGGTTCATTTCTTTTGGTAAATTTAAATATGGAAGCTCTTTGTCACCACCGATATCCATGGTACGTAATACCACTAGACGCCCTTCCATTGCTTCAACCACTTCTTTATAAGCAATGAATTGCTCTTCTTCGCTCGGTAATTGATCACGATCCATAAAGAGGAATTCAGTACGGTATAAACCCACCCCTTCTGCTCCATTACGGTGTGCGCCTTCGCAATCACGAATCGTACCAATATTGGCTACCACATCGACTTTATGACCATCAAGGGTCACTGCAGGCAAATCTTTTAATTTCGCTAATTCTGCTTTTTCTTCAGCAAGTTTTGCTTCTAGTGTTTTTAATTCATCGATTTCAGCTTGAGTCGGATTCACGTAAACACGATTGTTCACGGCATCCAAAATAAGATAATCACCGGTATTCACTCGCGCAGTGACATTATTTGTCCCAACAATGGCCGGCAATTCAAGTGAACGAGCCATAATTGAGGTGTGAGATGTTCTACCACCAATATCCGTGATAAAACCTAATACTTTTTCTAAGTTTAATTGAGCAGTTTCTGATGGGGTTAAATCGTAAGCCACAAGGATGGACTCTTCGGTAATATCACCAAGATCCACAATATGCATGCCTAAAATATTTTTGATTAAACGATTACCGATATCGCGAATATCACCCGCACGTTCTTTTAAGTATTCATCATCAATTTCAGACAACATTTCAACTTGTTGATCGATGATTTTACTTGCTGCCACACTCGCATTCACTTTGTTTGAACGAAGATAATCAATAATTTCCTCTTCTAACTCTTCATCTTCAAGGATCATTAAATGGCCTTCAAAGATGGCCGCTTTTTCTTCACCTAAAGATTTTAATGCACGTTGATGAATAGAATTAAGTTGCTCAACTGCAGCTTCACGACCAGCATAAAAACGGGCAACTTCTGCCTCAACTTGATCTTCTGAAATTTTTTGCGTATCAAGAACAATTTTTTCTTCTTTTAATACTAAGGCTTTACCAAAAACGATACCTGGTGACGCTGGAATACCTGTAATCATACTTTTACCTTCCGAGATAATTTATTAAAGGTTAGATAAACAATAGCCATAGAATAGAAATCCTATGGCTAATCGTAAATTATTCTAAAGTAGGAATTAATGCTACTAAATGTTCAACGGCTTGTTGTTCGTCTTCACCTTCCGCCGAGATGGTGATTACAGTTCCTTGCGTTAAGCCTAAGGTTTGTAGCTTAAATAGGCTTTTCGCACTTGCACTTTTACCACCGGAGGTCACTGTTACATCAGAAGCAAATGCTTTAGCTTCTTTAACAAATTGCGCCGCCGGACGGGTGTGTAAACCATTAGGAGCTGTAATTTCTACATCTTTTGAGAACATAATGTTACCTCTATAGTAATTGTAAAATTTAGTCTATAAATCCGCTGTAGTATCTCTATTAAATGCCCAATAATCAAGGCTAAACACAAAAAAACTTGAGCTACATCACGAAATTAGGGGTACTTTATACCTAATTTACAGTAAATTGTCTACTACACAGAAAAATGACGTTGTGATTTTGTCTCACTTAAACTTTCAATTAAGCGATGATAATTCTCATAACGTATCGGTGAAATCCGACCTGCTTCTACCGCTTCACGTAAGGCACAGCCTGGATCATTCAAATGTTTACAATCACGGAACTTACACGTGCCTAAGACATATTGAAATTCACGATAGCCTTTGGTGATCTGATCTGGCTCCAAATGCCATAAACCAAACTCACGAATACCCGGTGAATCAATCAAATTACCGCCTTGTGGCAAATGATATAAACGAGAAGAAGTTGTGGTATGTTGCCCCAAGCCTGAGGTTTCACTAATACCACCGACTTGTGCATTGACGGTTGGCAAAATATGATTAATTAAACTGGATTTGCCTACCCCTGACTGCCCCACAAAAATGGATGTTCCATCACTTAAAAGTGCGGTCAATTTTTCCATATTTTTTCCAGTTTCAGCAGAAATGATGATGGTCTGATAACCAATATCACGGTAAATCTGTAACTGACTTTCCACTTCCTGCTCTTGCTCCGAATTCAGTAAATCGCCTTTATTTACCACGATGACTGGCTCGATCCCCGCATTTTCACACACCACTAAATAACGATCGATAATATTGAGTGAAAGTACTGGCACAACCGCAGAAACAATAATAATACGATCGATATTCGCCGCGATTGGTTTCAACCCATCATAATAATCTGGGCGAGCAATTTCATTTTGTCTTGGGTGAATGGCTTCAATCACGCCGCTCACCCCTTGGAGCTGTTCATTGCCTTGTCGCCAAATCACTTTGTCTCCAACCACGAGACTAGAAAGTGTACGACGTAAATTACAACGGAAAATCTCGCCTTGTGCATTTTCCACATCGGCATGAACTGAATAACGCGTAACGACTACCCCATCTTGGCTTTCACCTAGCATATCATCTTGCCATTCCACTTCTTTCTTCTTGTGGCGATGCAAGGCTTTCGCGTTATTTGATTGAATTCGACGAGTTTGATTTTGCGTTAGTTTACGTTTGCTCATAAAGTGCGGTCGTTTTTTCCGATGTTTTTCGTTAAAATAAACGGGATTAAGAAATGTTCATAGGATACCTTATATTATGCAATTAGATAAACAAAATCTGATTTGGATCGATTTAGAAATGACAGGATTGGATCCTGAAAAAGAACGCATTATTGAAATCGCAACCATCGTGACGGATAAAGATCTCAATATTTTAGCGGAAGGTCCTGTGATTGCGGTGCATCAAAGTGATGAATTATTAAACAAAATGTCGGAATGGTGCGTAAAAACACACACAGCAAATGGCTTAGTTGACCGTGTCAAAGCGAGCAAACTCACCGAACGTGCAGCTGAATTACAAACGTTAGATTTTTTAAAACGATGGGTACCGAAAGGTGCTTCACCGATTTGTGGCAACAGCATCGCACAAGATAAACGCTTTCTTTATAAATATATGCCTGATTTAGCCGATTATTTCCATTATCGTCATCTAGATGTGAGCACGTTAAAAGAATTAGCGGCTCGCTGGAAACCAGAAATTTTAGACGGGTTCAAAAAAGGCAATACTCATTTAGCCCTTGATGATATTCGAGAGTCAATAAAAGAGTTAGCTTACTACCGTGATCACTTTATTAATCTGGGTTGATGAAAACTTAGGCAAACTCAATCATTTGCAAAATCTGCGCTTGCGTTGAATAAATTTTTTCGTATAATGTTGCCTCATTCACCAATGTGAAATGCGGGAATAGCTCAGTTGGTAGAGCACGACCTTGCCAAGGTCGGGGTCGCGAGTTCGAGCCTCGTTTCCCGCTCCAAATTTTCACATGAATGCCCTGCGGGAATAGCTCAGTTGGTAGAGCACGACCTTGCCAAGGTCGGGGTCGCGAGT
>CAUUXN010000003.1:0-33997 GCA_963548985.1 uncultured Haemophilus sp.
ATGCGCCGATGGTAGTGTGGGGTTTCCCCATGTGAGAGTAGGACACCGCCAGGTACTGAATGTAGAACCCCGAGCTGAATGGCTTGGGGTTTTTGTTTATGGATTTTTATTAAAAATTATATAGAATGATCTCAATTTTTATTTCTCAATATAAACCATGAAAAACTTTAGATATTTTGCGCAACGTTATGTTGATTGGGTTATTCGATTAGGTCGAGTTCGTTTCTCTTTACTTGGTATCGCTATTCTTGCGATTTTAGCTATCTGTATACAAATCTTATTAAGCACGCTCCTTAGTGATGGTATTCACTGGAGTGACATAGCTCGGTCGATCACTTTTGGTTTATTTACTGCTCCTTTTGTTATCTATTTCTTTACGCTACTTGTTGAACGACTAGAACGTTCCCGTTTAGAACTCTCTAAAACGCTTGCTAGATTAGAAAAAAATAGCCGTGATAAAAGTACCTTACTTGCAACGATTAGCCATGAATTACGTACGCCTTTAAATGGAATCATTGGTCTAAGCCGAATTCTATTAGATGATAAATTAACAGAACAACAACAAAATTACCTCAATACAATTAATCTAAGTGCGGTCAGTTTAGGTCATATTTTTAGTGATATTATTGATTTAGATAAGATCGACTCTAAACGTATTGAATTAAATATTCAGCCTTGCGATTTCCATTCACTACTTAATGATTTCTATAATTTTGGCACCTTGATGGCGGAGCAAAAGGGGCTAAAATTCTCTTTAAAGCTGGATGATAATTTACCTAATTGGCTTTATCTCGATCGTGCTCGCCTTAGCCAAATTCTTTGGAATTTAATTAGTAATGCCGTCAAATTCACTGACAAAGGTGACGTTATTTTAAGGGTGCAGAAAATGCAAGATAATCAGTATCAATTTAGTGTTACTGATACGGGGGCAGGTATTGCACCTTGTGAATTAGATAAGATTTTTACCATGTATTATCAGGTTAAAGATAATATTCACCGTTCTGCAGGAAGTGGCATCGGTCTTGCAATTTCTAAGAATCTTGCGCAATTAATGCAAGGGGATTTAACGGTTGAAAGTGAATTGGACAAAGGTTCAACCTTTTACTTAACGATCATTGCAGAAAAAGCGCAAGCTCATGATGGAAACGCTGAAAAAGCCATGCAGCATCTTTCCATTTTATTAGTAGAAGACGTTGAATTAAATGTGGTTGTAGCCAAAAGTATTCTTGAAAAGCAAGGTCATTATGTTGATGTTGCGATGAATGGTGAACAGGCTATCCAATTATTTGAGAAAAATACTTATGATATTGTTTTTCTTGATATTAAATTGCCAGATATGTCAGGTTTTGATATTGCATACTATCTACGTAAAAACTACGAAGAAGGAATTTACGATTTTCTTCCACCTTTAATTGCTTTTACGGCAAACGTTATGCACAGCGAAGAGGAATATCAAAATCAGGGTATGGATGGCGTGTTGCGTAAGCCTCTTTCTCTGACGGAATTACGTCAGTGTTTTAAAACATTCTTAGGAGATGATATCGAGACTACCTCTGATGAAGAAGAGCTCCCTCAAGTTCAAGAAGGTATTAATATTTCACTTATTGAGTTAATTGGAAAATCACAAGCTAAAGCTAATGTAGAGTTATTCAAACAGTGGATGCCAATTTATTTAGATGAATTAGAAACGGCGTATGAAGATTATCTTACAAACGCAGATATGCAACAAATGGTGTCAGATGTGGCACATAAAATAAAAGGCGCTGCAGCATCAGTGGGGCTTGTTAATATTCAAAATATCGCAAAACAGGCTCAAGACACGTCATTACCTAATTGGGCATCTGATATTGCTTTATGGATAAAGCAACTCAGTAATGAATGGTCTCAAAATGTAGCTGAATTAGAAGCATATTTAGAAAAATAATTCATGACACGTCATTTTCAAATTTTGATCAGTGAGAATATGCCGTCTAATTTGCCGGCAAATACCTTGATCATTAATGAGTTTTCTAAAATTCAAAATCTTCTTGGGCAAGAGTTTGAGACGATCTTGTTTGATGCACGAAAAGGTATCCATTTAGAGGCGCTCGCCATTGCGGCCGGTACATTAAAAATGAATGGTGCCTTAATTGTTTTGCTATCAAATTGGGAGAAACTTCATTCCCAAATAGACGAAGATAGTCTTCGTTGGTCAGGTTCGCTTGAGGCAATTACGACGCCAAGATTTATTGCATATTTTAAGCATTGTATTCATAAATATGATTTTCCCGTCCTTTATCATCAAAATGATTTAAAGTTTGACCGCACTTTTCAGCAGTTATTTGTAAACCACAATGCGACCTTAGATCAGCAGAAAACCATTGAGCAAATCTTACAAAAAGAATCTGAACTTTACTTTCTTACTGCCAAACGAGGAAGAGGGAAATCAGCTCTAGCAGGCTTATTAGCGAATCAACTGGATACTAAAATTTACCTCACAGCTCCAAATAAAAGTGCGGTCAATATTTTGGCTGAATTTTCACAAAAAGAAATTATCTTTATTGCACCAGATGCGCTTTTCCTTGCTTTGCAAAATGATCCTTCTTTTTCTGAAAATGCTTGGCTTTTTGTTGATGAGGCGGCAATGTTGCCGATTGCTCAACTCACTGCTTTTTCCCAGCATTTTAAGCATATTCTATTTACGACTACCATCCATAGTTATGAGGGAACGGGGCGAGGCTTTGAGCTTAAATTTAAGCAAAAAATTAACCGCACTTTTTCTGATTTTGAGCTTATTGAACCGCTGCGTTGGTCGAAAGATGATGCTTTAGAGGCGTTTATCGATGAGCTTTTATTATTAAATGTAGAGGATGACTTTAAACAAACGCCATACAATAAAAGCAAAATATGCCAAATTACTGAGCGCTCACAAGAGAAAATACTTTCTTCATTGTCTAAATTCTATGGCTTGATGACATTAGCTCATTATCGTACATCACCATTAGATCTCCGGCGATTATTTGATGCCAATTCACAGTGTTTTTTTACCGCTAAAAGTGAGCAAAATTTACTAGGTGCAGTTTGGGCATTAAAAGAAGGCAGGATTGAAGATTCATCGCTTATAGAAGCCATTCAGCTAGGTACTAGACGTCCTAAAGGCAATCTTGTCCCGCAAGCACTTTGTTTTCATTCTCAGCTACAAAAGGCTTGTACATTACATTCTTTACGTATTTCGAGAATTACGGTCCAGCCTATGTGGCAGCAGCATGGTATTGGTACACAACTTATTGAATACATCACACAAAATGCCGATCTGGATTATTTATCAGTGAGTTTTGGTTATACCAAAGAACTGGCTCAATTTTGGCAGAAATGTGGTTTTTCTCTTGTTTATTTAGGCGAGCATTTAGAGGCAAGTAGTGGCTGTTATTCAACTATCGCTCTAAAAGGGCTTTCTGCACAAGGGATTGAATTAGAAAAAGAAGCAACGCAATCTTTTCAACGGAATATGCCTTTGTCTTTCCATCCACTTGCTCAGGAATTTAATACCACATCAGTAGATTGGGAATTGCTTGATGAAGATTGGTTAAGCCTAAAAAACTTCGCTTATTTTCACCGCACTTTAGCTTCCGCTTTGCCGGCAATTCGTCGATTTTTAATGAATTTAGATGAAAAAGATTGTCCTTTAATGCGAGATTATTTCATCACAAAACAGATACCCTATAACAAGAAAAATGGGTTAAAATTATTACGTTCGGAAATTGCACAAAAATTAAAAAAGGAGGCAAGATGAGCGAACAAGAAAAAAAAGGTTGGTTTCGCAAAGCCGTAGATGAATATAATAAGTTTTGTAAAGAGCTTGGTTTAGATAAAGGCTCTTGTAGAGGCTGTATGCCACGTATCGAATTCGATGATGATGGGCATGTAAAAAAAGAGAAGCCACTTGAACCACTCAAAAAATAAAAGAAAACAGGGTTAAGATAACCCTGTTTTTTTATACAGATAATTATTGAAAACTAGATTGAATTTGCTAAACTAACAAGCTGTTTAGGCAAAAATGAGATAAAAATTGACCGCACTTATGAAAACAACCTATTTTAATTTTGATATTCCGACTCAGCCCAATGATCATAAAATTCTTGGCAATGTATTGGTGAGTGCAGATGCACTTGCGGTTAGTGAAATTGCAGAGCAATACGATGGATTGACGGTGGTTGTGACACCGGATACCAAAAGTGCGGTTCGTTTATCACAAGTTTTACCGGATTTAACTTCTCAGCCCGTTCAGTTTTTTCCTGATTGGGAAACGTTGCCTTATGATTCTTTTTCGCCTCATCAAGAAATTATTTCTTCTCGTTTAAGTGCACTATTTCATTTGCAAAATACTAAAAAAGGCATCTTTGTTTTGCCGATTAGCACATTAATGCAACGTGTGTGCCCGCCGAAATATCTACAGCACAATGTCCTTTTGATTAAAAAAGGTGATCGTCTTGTCATTGAAAAATTGCGATTACAATTAGAGTCAGCTGGATATCGTTCTGTAGAGCAAGTGTTCGAACATGGCGAATATGCTGTGCGCGGATCACTTTTAGATCTTTTCCCAATGGGAAGTGCGGTTCCATTTCGTTTAGATTTTTTTGATGATGAAATTGATTCGATTCGTACTTTTGATGTCGATACGCAGCGAACGTTAGATGAAATTCAATCTATTAATTTATTACCTGCACACGAATTTCCAACAGATGAGAAAGGTATTGAGTTTTTCCGTACACAATTTAGAGAAACTTTTGGAGAAATTCGTCGTGATCCAGAACATATTTATCAGCAAATCAGTAAAGGCACACTAATCTCAGGGATTGAATATTGGCAGCCGTTATTCTTTGATGAAATGGCAACGTTGTTTGATTACTTGCCAGAAAAAACGTTGTTTGTGGATATGGAGACAAATCAAGCACAAGGTGAACGTTTTTATCTTGATGCTAAACAGCGTTATGAACATCGAAAAGTCGATCCAATGCGTCCTCTTTTACCGCCAGAACGTTTGTGGCTAAGTATTGATGCGGTAAATCATGCATTAAAAAATTATCCTAAAATTAATTTTAAAGCAGAAAAAGTGCGGTCATCTGTTCGTCAGAAAAATTTAGCGGTGTCCGCATTACCTGTCTTGACCATTCAATCACAGCAAAAAGAACCGTTATCGCAACTTCGTCAGTTTATTGAGCATTTTAAAGGAAATGTTTTATTTTCAGTTGAAACTGAAGGACGACGTGAAACTTTACTGGATTTACTTTCACCATTAAAAATTAAACCAAAACAAATTAAAATCTTATCTGAAGCCAATCAAGACAAGTTTAATCTGTGGGTCAGTCGTCTTGAGCAAGGTTTTATTCTTGATGAGGCCAAATTAGCTGTCATTACTGAACATGAAATTTTAGGTGAGCGAGTACAGCAACGTCAGCGTGATAAACGTAAGGCGGTGAATCCTGATACCTTAGTGCGTAATCTGGCTGAATTAAAAATTGGTCAGCCTGTGGTGCATTTAGATCATGGTGTTGGGCGTTATGGTGGGTTAGTCACGCTTGATACAGGGGGCTTAAAAGCAGAATATTTGCTGATCAATTATGCGAATGAGTCCAAACTTTATGTGCCAGTTGGTTCTCTTCATTTGATTAGTCGATATGTAGGCGGCTCAGATGAAACAGCGCCATTACATAAATTAGGTAATGAATCATGGGCGAAAACGCGTCAAAAAGCCGCTGAAAAAATTCGTGATGTGGCTGCGGAATTACTTGATGTGTATGCTCAAAGAGAAGTGAAAAAAGGCTTTGAATTTAAATATGATCGTGAAGAATTCCAGCAATTCGCTGCAACCTTCCCTTTTGAAGAAACACACGATCAAGCTATGGCGATTAACGCAGTCATTTCGGATATGTGTCAACCCAAAGCGATGGATCGTTTGGTTTGTGGTGATGTAGGTTTTGGAAAGACTGAAGTGGCGATGCGTGCCGCATTTTTGGCGGTCATGAACCATAAACAAGTCGCCGTATTGGTTCCAACAACCTTGTTAGCTCAACAGCATTACGAGAATTTTAAAGATCGTTTTGCTAATCTTCCGGTTAATGTGGAAGTGCTTTCTCGCTTTAAAACAGCTAAAGAGCAAAAACAAATCTTAGAAAATTTAGCCCAAGGAAAAGTCGATATTCTGATTGGCACTCATAAATTGATTCAATCTGATGTGAAGTTTTCGGATCTTGGCTTACTCATCATCGATGAAGAACATCGCTTTGGAGTGGGACAAAAAGAGAAAATTAAACAACTTCGAGCGAATATTGATATTTTAACGCTTACCGCAACACCAATTCCTCGTACTTTGAATATGGCGATGAATGGCATTCGCGATCTTTCTATTATTGCGACACCACCAGCTCGCCGAGTAAGTATCAAAACGTTTGTTCGCCAGAAAGATGATTTAATTATTCGTGAAGCGATTCTGCGTGAGATTTTGCGTGGCGGGCAAGTTTATTATTTACATAATGATGTGGCGAGTATTGAAAATACGGCTGAAAAACTGACCGCACTTGTACCAGAAGCTCGCGTCGTGATTGGTCATGGTCAAATGCGAGAACGAGAACTTGAACGTGTGATGAGTGATTTTTATCATCAACGTTATAACGTTTTAGTCTGTTCCACCATTATTGAAACAGGGATTGACGTACCAACGGCAAATACGATCATTATTGAACGTGCAGATAATTTTGGCTTGGCACAGCTTCACCAGTTGCGTGGTCGAGTAGGACGTTCTCACCACCAAGCTTATGCCTATTTGCTTACACCTCCGCCGAAATTAATGACGAAAGATGCGAAACGTCGTTTAGAGGCATTAGAAAGTTTAGATAACTTAGGTGCTGGCTTTATTCTTGCGACGCACGATTTAGAAATCCGTGGTGCAGGTGAATTATTAGGGAATGAACAAAGTGGGCAAATTGAAAGCATCGGTTTCTCACTTTATATGGAATTACTTGATGCAGCAGTGAAAGCCTTAAAAGAGGGGAGAGAGCCTTCATTAGAAGAGATTACACATCAACAAGCAGAAATTGAGTTGCGCGTTCCAGCACTATTGCCAGATGATTATCTTGGCGATGTGAATATGCGTTTGTCATTCTATAAACGCATTGCTGCAGCGGAAAGTAAACAAGAGTTAGATGAATTAAAAGTTGAATTAATTGATCGCTTTGGCTTATTACCTGAAGCAACTAAAAATCTTTTACAAATTGCTGAGATGCGTTTAATGGTGAAACCATTAAAAGCACTGAAAATCGATGCAGGGGCTCAAGGTGGCTTTATTGAATTCTCTCCTTCAGCAAAAGTTGATCCAGAAAAATTCATCAAATTAATTCAACAAAATCCAATTGTTTATCGTTTTGATGGACCATTAAAATTTAAGTTTGTGAAAGCGCTTTCAGAAAACAAAGCGCGGTTAGAATTTGTGATGGATTTAGTGAAGACGCTTACTGAGTAGCAAGTAAATAAAAAGGCTGACAAAATGTCAGCCTTTCTTTTTTACGTTTTATTAGTGAAGCGCTTCAACAACGCTTAAGAACATTTTTAGGATACCGGCATTTAATAAGTCGATAAAGAATGCCCCTACCATTGGTACGATTAAGAACGCTTTGTGAGATGGTCCGAAACGACTGGTAATCGCTTGCATGTTAGCAACGGCTGTTGGTGTTGCGCCGAGACCGAAACCACAGTGACCCGCACTTAATACAATCGCATCATAATCTTTACCCATCATACGGTATGTGACGTAGATAGCGAAGAAAGCCATGAAGACAACTTGAACCGCTAAGATAACTAATACATCTGTTGCAAGACCTGCTAATTCCCAAAGTTTGAGAGACATTAAAGCAATCGCTAAGAAGATAGATAAACCTACGCTACCTAATACGTCAATCGCTGAATCAGCCACTTGGAATTTGAATAAGTGAGTTAAGCTGTTACGAATGATTACACCTGTAAACAAACACCATACGAATGTTGGTAATTGAATGTGAGTACCTTTTGTTAAGCCATCTAAGTATTGACCGATGAGTAAACATAAAGAAAGCATTGCGATGGTTTCAATGATTGAACGCGCATTGATTTTTCGTTTGTAAGTTGGGTGCTCAAATGCTTCTTGTACGTCATCTACTTCATCATTCTCTGGGTTCTCACCTTGTTTTTGATGATTTAATAAATAACGAGATACTGGACCACCTAAGATACCACCAAAGACTAAACCGAATGTAGCACATGCCATGGCGATTTCTGTCGCAGCCGGTAGATTAAATTCTTTAGTGAATGTTTCTGCCCATGCTGCACCTGTACCATGACCACCGGTTAGGGTAACTGAACCAGCAAGTAAGCCGTAAGCAGGATCAATGCCTAATAATTGAGTACCTAAAATACCGATGACATTTTGGCAAACAATGAGTATTGCTGCCGCCAATAGGAAGATAACTAATGGTTTTCCGCCTTTAATTAAGCGGGCAAAGTTTGCACTTAAACCGATAGAGGAGAAGAATACCAACATCATAGAGGTTTGTAAGCTTTTCTCAAAAGTGAATGAAGTACCGTTTACTTTGTATAAAATGGTTAATGCAATAGCCACAATAAAGCCGCCAACAACAGGCTCAGGGATATTAAATGTTTGTAAAACTCGAATGCGTTTTACTAGAAAAAAACCGAGTAATAATACAAAACTTGCTAAAGCAAGTGTTTGATAGGTATCAAAAACAATATTCACGAAATATCCTCCTATTTAGTTTGGTTTCGAGAATTCTTATGAGTTGTGTTCAGGTTCAACCACCACAATGTCAACATTACTATGTAATCCACGTGGTAATTGGGAGCCCTTTCTGCCGCGTTCCGCACGGAATTTTTGCAGATCTTCCGGTTTTAATGTGATTTTTCGTTTACCGGAATGGAACTCAAGGCTGGCTTGCTCTGAAATTAAGAACAATTTCACCAATAATTCTGACCGCGCTTTTGCATTCGCTGCTGGAATACTAATGATTTTGTTGCCTTTCCCTTTTGATAATGCCGGCAAATCCCGTACCGGAAAAATCAGCATTCGACCCGCTGAAGTGAGGGACACAAGAAGTGAGGCCGACTCGGAAAGTGTCTCAGGTTTCAAGACTTTCGCATTTTCTGGCAAAGAAATCAAGGCTTTTCCAGCTTTATTACGTGCAATTAAATCTTCAAATTTGCAAATAAAACCGTATCCTGCATCTGATGCCATCAATAACTCTTGTTTTTCAGGCTCCATAATAACCTGTTCAATGGTTGCACCGGCCGGTAATGTGAGTTTACCTGTGAGTGGCTCACCTTGTGAACGAGCAGAAGGTAAGCTTAATGGATCTAAAGCGTAGCTACGACCGGTACTATCAATAAAGATCACTGGTTGATTGCTTTTACCGCAAGCATGGGCGAGATATTTATCGCCTGCTTTGTAGCTTAATCCTGCCGGATCAATGTCATGACCTTTTGCACAGCGTACCCAGCCCATTTCAGATAAGATGACGGTAACGGGTTCAGCAGGAGTCATTTCACTTTCAGAAATGGCTTTCGCTTCTTCACGTTCAACTAATTGAGACATTCTAGGACTGGCGTATTTTTTCGCGTCTTCTTGAATTTCTTTTTTGATCAAGGTATTTAAGCGACGCTCAGATCCTAAAATTAACTCTAAATTTGCCCGCTCTTCTTCGAGTTTATCTTTTTCAGCTTGTAATTGATGTTCTTCTAATTTGGCTAAATGGCGCAAACGTAAGTTTAAAATGGCTTCAGCCTGTTCATCACTTAAGTTAAAACGAGCCATTAAAACTTGTTTTGGTTCATCTTCAGTACGAATAATCTCAATCACTTCATCAATATTGAGGAAGGCAATCATCAAACCATCTAAAATGTGCAAACGAGCGAGTACTTTATCTAAACGATGCTGTAAACGACGTGTTACGGTAGTACGACGAAATGTCAGCCATTCAGTGAGGATTTGAAGTAAGCCTTTCACGGCTGGTTTATGATCAAGCCCGATCATATTCATATTCACACGATAGCTTTTTTCGAGATCTGTCGTTGCAAATAAATGCGCCATCAAGGCATCCGTGTCAACACGATTTGAACGTGGCACAAGCACGATACGCACAGGATTTTCATAATCCGCTTCATCACGAATATCTTCCACCATTGGCAATTTTTTCGCAGTCATTTGCTCAGCAATTTGTGCAATGATTTTTGATGGTGAAGATTGATGAGGAAGTGCGCTAATGATGATTTCACCGTCTTCTTTATGCCATGTCGCACGCATTTTGATGGAACCTCGACCGGTTTCATACATTTTGCGAATATCATCTTTTGGCGAAATAATTTCCGCTTCAGTTGGGAAATCAGGGCCTTGAATAATATTGAGTACATCATCTAATCCTGCTTTTGGATTATCTAATAGCAGGACAGTTGCATCTGCCACTTCATTAATATTGTGTGGTGGAATATCTGTTGCCATACCAACGGCAATCCCGGTAGTACCGTTTAACAGAATATGAGGCAAACGAGCAGGCAAATATTGTGGTTCTTCTAAGGTGCCATCAAAGTTTGGTTGGAAATCAACAGTGCCTTGACCCAATTCAGTTAATAGAATTTCAGAAATTTTGGATAAGCGAGATTCTGTATAACGCATTGCCGCAAATGATTTAGGATCATCTGGTGCCCCCCAGTTTCCTTGGCCATCTACCAAAGGATAGCGGTAAGAAAAGGGCTGAGCCATTAATACCATGGCTTCATAACAAGCGGAGTCGCCGTGTGGATGGAATTTACCTAATACATCACCGACGGTACGCGCAGATTTTTTAAATTTCGCTGCAGCATTTAAACCCAGTTCAGACATCGCATAAACAATACGACGTTGGACAGGCTTTAATCCATCGCCAATAAAAGGCAATGCACGATCCATGATGACGTACATTGAATAATTAAGGTAAGCCTTTTCTGTAAAGGTGCGAAGTGGCATCTGCTCGATGCCTTCGTAATTAATATTGCTCATATTTTTTTAATCTATTTTCTGGTTGCACCGGAACTCGCATCAGAATGTTCGTGATGAGAATGCCCCATATCCATTCCTTTATGACTGTCAATTTCGTAAGGAACAGGTTGTGGTTTTTGTGGATTGGCTTCTTTAAAGGCTTCGTCTTTTAGTTTTCCGGAATAAATATTCGGATTTTTTTCGCCTTCTACCACTATTTGTCCCATTGTACCTTTATTTACAGCACGGAAAATGGAGTGATCCATAAAGACATAAGTACCCGGTACATCAATTTGAGTTTCCACCATGGTTGCACTGCCGGATGGAATCAAGGTAGTTTGAACATTGTGATTAACAAGCGTACCGCCTTCCACATATACATTGTCAAATACCGCACCAATCAAGTGGAAAGAAGAACATAAATTTGGCCCAGCATTTCCTACGAATAGACGAATGGTTTCACCGGTTTTCGCTTTTAAAGCATTTCCATCCATGGTTGCGCCGACTTTACCGTTGAAGAGAACATATTCAGGACGTTCATCAATGGCTTTTTGCATACTGAATGGTTGCAAGCCAGGATCACCAAATTCGCCTTTGGTATAGAATTCACTTTGCATAATGTAAAATTCGCGATCCACTTTTGGTAAACCTTCTTTTGGCTCAACTAAAACTAAACCATACATCCCCTTGGCAAGGTGAATATCCACAGGCTGACTGCCACAGTGGTATAGATAAATCCCCGAACGTAATGCTCTAAATTGGAAGGTTGATGTGCGGGTTGGTGGGGTTTCACTCGCGATAGCCCCCCCCATTGGCACTGCGGCAGCATGGAAATCGATACTGTGCGGCATCATCGAACTCGCTGAGTTGGAAAGTTGCACTTCCACCATGTCGCCTTCGCGCACACGAATAAACGGCGCAGGCACGCTACCATTTAATGTCCAAAATTTAAATTGCACACCATCCATTAAATCCATAATTTGCTCAAGTGCAGTCAGTTTTACCACGACTTTTGCTGGATAGTTACGCTCAATCGGTTTTGGCACATTTGGCGCAAGCGTCAGTTCAGCTTCAATCTCTGGTAAATTCTCAACTGCAGTGGTTGCTGTATTTGAGGCTTTTTCTTCTGCTTGAGCAGAAGGAATAAGGCTTAAACCAGCACCTAATGTAATTGTTGCTAGGCCTAGTGCACTGTTTTTAAAAAAATCTCGACGTTGTTCGTTCATGATTGACCTCAAATAATTAAACAGCTAAATCCACTTGGTCGCCATTGGTTTGTAACCAATTTTTGCGATCTTCCGCTCGTTTTTTGGCAAGTAACATATCCATTAATTCTAATGTTTCCGCGCCTTGATCTTCGCCTAGCTCATAGGTTAATTGAACTAAACGGCGTGTATTCGGATCCATGGTGGTTTCACGTAATTGTGATGGATCCATTTCACCTAAACCTTTGAATCGTTGTACGTTTAAAGTGCCTTTTTTACCTTTTAAGCGTTCTAAAATTGCTTCTTTTTCGTTTTCATCGAGGGCATAAAAGACTTCTTTACCTAAGTCGATACGATAGAGTGGTGGCATTGCCACATAAACGTGTCCATCTTGAACCAATTTAGGGAAGTGACGTAAAAAGAGGGCACAGAGTAGGGTGGCGATATGCAAACCATCAGAGTCCGCATCGGCTAAAATACAGACTTTCCCGTAACGAAGTTGAGATAAGTCTTCATTATCAGGATCGATACCAAGCGCCACAGCAATATCATGAATTTCCGTTGAGCCAAGCACTTGATCACTGGCGACTTCCCAAGTATTTAAGATTTTTCCGCGTAAAGGTAGGATCGCTTGATATTCACGATCTCGCGCCTGTTTGGCCGAGCCGCCCGCAGAGTCACCCTCTACTAAAAATAATTCGGTTTTTTCTAAATTTTGTGATGCACAATCGGCTAATTTACCCGGTAGAGCAGGACCACTCACTAATTTTTTACGCACGACTTTTTTGGCTGCATTCAGACGACGTTGTGCAGAACTGATCGCCATTTCAGCTAAGCGATCTGCATCTTGTACGTTTTGATTCAACCATAAACTGAAGGCATCTTTTAAAACACCTGCAACAAAGACCGCACTTTGACGGGAAGATAAGCGTTCTTTGGTTTGGCCGGCAAATTGGGCATCCTGCATTTTCAGTGAAAGAATGTAAGCACAGCGATCCCAAATGTCGTCTGCGGTTAATTTCACGCCGCGTGGTAATTTATTGCGGAATTCGCAATATTCAGTCATGGCATTAAGCAAGCCTTGGCGAAGACCATTTACGTGTGTTCCGCCTTGTACTGTTGGAATCAAGTTTACATAGCTTTCAGCAATAAGCTCGCCACCTTCAGGTAACCATAATAATGCCCAGCTTACCGCTTCAGTTGAACCTTTAAATTCACCAACAAAAGGTTTTTCAGGCAAGGTTTCAAAACCATTTACCGCTTCGGTTAAGTAATCGGATAAACCATCTTGATAGCACCACACATCTTCGGTGTTATTCACTTTATCGATAAATTTAATTTCTAAGCCTGAACAAAGTACGGCTTTGGCACGTAATAAGTGGCGTAAACGACTAACAGAAAAATTCTTGCTATCAAAATATTTTGGGTTTGGTTTGAAGTGAACGGTGGTGCCGGTCGTACGTCTGCCACAAGTCCCAATGACTTCTAATTCTTCTACTTTTGCGCCATTTTCAAAGGCAATTTTATACACTTCGCCGTTACGTTTAACTTGAATATCTACGCGTTCAGAAAGGGCGTTGACAACAGAAATCCCCACCCCGTGTAAACCACCGGCAAATTCATAGTTTTTATTCGAGAACTTACCGCCAGCATGAAGTTTGGTTAAGATGACTTCCACACCAGAAACCCCTTCAGTTGGGTGGATATCCACTGGCATTCCGCGTCCGTTATCAATGACTTCAAGCGATTGATCGGCGTGTAAAATCACTTCAACTTTAGTGGCGAAACCCGCAAGGGCTTCGTCCACACTGTTATCGATAACTTCTTGAGCAAGATGATTTGGACGAGTCGTGTCCGTGTACATGCCGGGGCGAATTTGCACCGGTTCGAGATCTTTCAGAACCGTAATTTCTTGAGCGGAATAATTTGTAGTCATTTTTAAAATTAGTTACTTATTTATAAAAAATTGGCGTGATTTTATCAAAAAATGACGCGTTTATAAAATCAAAGATGAGAAAAGATAAGGATACTATATCAAGTAAAAGTGCGGTCAAAATTTGACGTGAATTTTGACCGCACTTTGGATTCATTTGAACCTATTAAATCTGTTATGGGTTAAATTATCTCGATACTAAGCTTTTACTTTTGTGGCTAAATATTCCAGCAAGCCTTTATCTCTCAATTTGCAGCTTGGGCATTCCCCGCAGCCACCTTCAACACCTTCGTAACAAGTATGAGTGTGATGGCGAATATAATCTAACGCACCTAATTCATCAGCTAATGCCCAAGTTTGTGCTTTGGTAAGATACATTAACGGTGTTTTTAAATTGAACGGATAATCCATGGCTAAATTAAGGGTGACATTCATGGATTTGATAAACACATCGCGACAATCGGGATAGCCACTGAAATCTGTTTCACATACGCCCGTGATAATGTCATTAATATCTTGGCCTTTTGCGTAAATCGCGGCATACAATAAGAAGAGCGCATTGCGGCCATCCACAAAGGTGTTCGGTAATTCACCATCTTTTTGCTCAATATCTGCATTGGCATCCATTAGGGCATTATGGGTAATGGATTTGATGACTGATGTATCAATCAACGTTTGTTTTACGCCGAGATCTTTGGCGATCCAACGGGCTTTTTCTAATTCTATAGCGTGACGTTGGCCATATTGAAAGGTAACTGTTTCCACATTTTCTACGCCATATTCGGCAATAGCTTGAATTAAACAGGTTGTGGAATCTTGTCCACCAGAGAAGATCACAAGGGCTTTACGATTGTAATTAGGATTTGAAATATTCATAGAATACCTAGTTTTTTTATGTAGGAGGTTTGCGAACTACAAGTTAAAAATGAGGCGGTATTGTAGAAGCCAAGGATAAATTTTGCAAGAAAATGACTAATTTAAGCAGGAAAAAGCTGGGGAAGTTGTGATACAATTTTGGCAAGTTAGTTTTAAAAAGGTAAACACAATGAAAAAATTAATTCTTATTTTTATCGGTGCATTAGTAATTTCAGCTTGCGCAAATAAAGACGTTTATTTTAATGGTTCAGAAGGCTCCCATTCAGGCATGAAATTTGATAAAGACACTCGTCATTGGGGCGTTAATCAATAATAAAAGAAAAGCCATACAGTTGTATGGCTTTTTTATTTAAATCACTTCTTCTTGGCAATGTGGGCAAGTCATTAAATGTTCTTCATTATTATGCACAATATAATGGCCCATTTTTTTCGCTTTAGTATCAAGATATTTCGTATTGTAACGATTTTCACCCACATTTAATGGCACACGTTCTACAATATTAATGCCCGCTTTTTTCATCGTTTCTACTTTTTGTGGGTTGTTTGTCATCAAGCGAACTTGTTTCACACCTAATAATTCAAACATATCGGCACACACATTAAAGTTACGCTCATCGGCTTTAAAACCTAATGCAAGATTGGCTTCAATCGTATCCATGCCTTGATCTTGTAATGCATAGGCACGAATTTTATTAATTAAACCAATGCCTCGCCCTTCTTCACGATGATAGATCAATACGCCTCGACCCGCTTCACTAATTTGACGTAATGCGGCTGCAAGCTGGAAACCACAATCGCATTTTAAACTGTGTAACGCATCACCCGTTAAGCATTCAGAATGAATACGGGCGAGCACAGGCTCATCTTGGTTTGAAATATCCCCCATTACTAATGCAACGTGCTCTTTTTTTGTATCGGGAAATTCAAATCCGACCATTTTAAATATGCCATATTCGGTAGGCAAATTGGCTTGAGCAACCAATTGGATTTTTGACATAACTTATCCTTTTTTCAATTTTATTCTGTTAAAATATGCACTTTATTTTTATTATCAAGAGGCAACAATGTTTAAAAGGCTGTCATTATATACGTTATTCCTTTGTCTTGTACCATTTTTTGTTTGGGGTTTTGCTTATCATTGGCATGGAAACAACCAATTAATGGAATGGGATTATTGGCTTTATCTTTTAACCGAAACCGGTAGCGTACCTTACGCTTTAATTACCTGTGGTGTGTTTGCTTTACTTTTCCGTTTTCTTTTTGAAAACCGTAAACAGTGGATTATGGGCGTGATTGTAATGGGCCTGTCGGTATTATCTACACAAGTGATTAAAACAGGTTTAAAAACGGTTTTCGCTGAGCCGCGTCCTTTTACTGTCTATTTAGCGGAAAAAACAGAAAGTACGACAGATGCTTTTTATCATCAAGATCGTTCAGAACGTGCGAAATTAGTGGATAAATTTTATTCTACACAAGCGGATACTCCTGTCTGGTTAAAAGAACATTATGAAGATGAAACGGGTTATTCTTTCCCATCTGGACATTCTATTTTTGCAGCCACTTGGCTTATGTTAGCCGTCGGATTCAGCCAATTATTAGGCAATCGTTCTTTTAAAGCAGAATTACTTATTGGTGCTATGACAATTTGGGGCGTATTAATGTTGATTAGTCGTGTGCGCCTTGGAATGCATTATCCTATCGATTTATTTGTGGCGATAATTTCGGCGTGGATTGTTCATTTGATTATTTTTGGTTTCTTACAGAAGAAAGGCTTATTTAACAATAAATAGAATCAAAGACCGGTTTTAGTGATAAAGCCGGTCTTTTTTATTGCTTGTAGAAAATATGATTTTTATCATGGATTTTCATTTTGATTTCAAGGAAAATACAGTCCAGACATTCCAACAATTTTGACCGCTCTTTGAGGAGACAATATGTATTACGGTATTGATATCGGTGGCACAAAGATTGAATTGGCTGCTTTTAATGAAAAATTAGAAAAACTTTATACCGAGCGCGTGCCAACGCCACAAACAGATTATCAAGATTGGTTACAAGCGATCAAAACGCTAGTAGAACGTGCTGATGCCCACTTTGGTGAAAAAGGCACAGTAGGTTTAGGTTTGCCTGGATTTGTTAATTTAACAACTGGGCTTGCTGAAGTGACGAATATTCGTGTTGCAGATAATAAGCCAATTTTAGCCGATCTTGAACGAGTTTTAGATCGTGAAGTGCGGGCAGAAAATGATGCAAATTGTTTTGCTCTCTCTGAAGCCTGTGATGAAGAAAATACCCAATATCCTTCTGTATTAGGGCTTATTTTGGGGACGGGCTTTGGTGGTGGTTTTGTAATTAATGGCAAAATTCACTCAGGACAAGTCGGGATGGCAGGGGAGTTAGGCCATCTTCAATTAAATTATCATGCCTTAAAGTTATTGGGCTGGGATAAAGCGCCAATTTACCAATGTGGTTGTGGCAATCAGGCCTGTTTAGATACGTATATTTCCGGTCGCGGCTTTGAAATGTTGTACCGTGATTTAAAAGGGGAAGAGTTATCAGCCAAAGAGATTATCGATCGCTTTTATGCGAAAGAGGAAAGTGCGGTTGATTTTGTTCGTATTTTTGTTGAATTAGCGGCTATTTCTATCGGCAATATTATCACTGCATTTGATCCGCATATGATAGTGCTCGGTGGTGGTTTATCGAATTTTGATTATCTTTATGAAGCGTTACCAAAAGCATTACCTGCTCATTTAATGCGTAGTGCAAAAGTGCCACCAATCAAAAAAGCAAAACATGGTGATTCCGGGGGGGGTCGTGGAGCAGCCGCGTTATTTTTAAACTGTGAATAGATTTAATCTAAAAATACAGTGAAAATTTGAATAAATTTTATGTTATAGGATAAGAATCCAGTTCTCCTCTAAGAAAACTGGATTTTTTCTTTTGTCTATTTACAATCAGAATGTGGATTTTTTAAGTGAGGTTTTTATGCTGACAGAATTTGGGAACTGGATTGAACAAGGATTGACATGGATTATCGAACATTTTGATGAGCCATTATGGAATATCACCATTGTTATTTTATTAGGTGTAGGTCTATTTTTTACCATTACTACTGGGTTAGTGCAGTTACGTCTTTTCCCTGCAAGTATTCGCGAAATGTGGTTTGGTCGTGCAGCAGAGGGAAATTCTTTAACGCCATTTCAAGCTTTTGCAACTGGGCTTGCTAGTCGAGTTGGCGTAGGTAATATCAGTGGTGTGGCAACAGCCATTGCACTTGGCGGCGAAGGGGCAGTATTCTGGATGTGGGTAACGGCATTTATTGGGATGTCGAGTGCTTTTGCAGAATCGACTTTAGCACAGGTATTCAAAATTCAAGATAAAGATGGCTCTTTCCGTGGTGGCCCAGCCTACTATATTACACAAGGTTTAAAATCTCGTTGGTTAGCAGTAGCGTTTGCGGTATCACTTATTTTTACTTTTGGTTTTGCATTTAATTCAGTACAAGCAAACTCAATTGTGGAAGCAACTAAAAATGCTTGGAATTGGCAAGGTGAATATGTAGGTCTGGTTTTAGTGGTATTAACTGCTGCAATTATTTTCGGTGGCGTAAAACGTATTGCGACCATTTCTAGTAGCGTAGTACCGATGATGGCACTCTTTTATTTAATCATGGCGGTAATTATCTTAGGTATGCATATTGATATGATTCCGACGGTAATAGCCAATATTTATAAAAGTGCTTTTACTTTCCAATCAGCCGCTGGTGGTATGTTTGGTGCTTTAGTCTCCAAAGCCATGATGATGGGGATTAAACGTGGATTATTCTCTAATGAAGCGGGGATGGGCTCTGCACCAAATGCCGCAGCAGCTGCTCATGTAAAACATCCAGTTAGTCAAGGCTTAGTACAAATGCTTGGTGTGTTTGTAGATACCATGATCGTCTGTACTTGTACGGCCGTGATTATCCTGCTTTCTGATAATTATGGCAGTGAAACACTGAAAAGTATTTCCTTAACACAAAACGCATTGCGTTATCATGTTGGAGAATTTGGTGTACACTTCTTGGCTTTTATTTTATTACTTTTCGCTTATTC
The DNA here is from genome assembly GCA_963548985.1 of uncultured Haemophilus sp. Classification (GTDB taxonomy): domain Bacteria; phylum Pseudomonadota; class Gammaproteobacteria; order Enterobacterales; family Pasteurellaceae; genus Haemophilus_D. Next base: position 19,147 of record CAUUXN010000003.1, read on the forward strand.
CTCTATTATTGGTAACTATGCTTACGCAGAAAGTAACATTCGCTTTATTAAAAATAAACCTTGGTTTGTATGGGCATTCCGTTTATCGGTATTATTCTTCGTTTATTTCGGTTCGGTAAAATCAGGTAATGTTGTGTGGAATTTTGCGGATACGGTGATGGCTGTGATGGCAATTATTAACTTAGTCGCAATTGTTTTACTTTCCCCAATTGTGTGGAAGTTAATGAAGGACTATCAACATCAATTAAAAGCAGGAAAAGAGCCTGAATTTAAAATTGACCTCTATCCTGAAATTAAAAAACGAGTATTAGATCATCGAATTTGGAAATAAATGTTGATGGAATATAACAAAGGCGGGGGAGTCCCGCCTTTATTGTTTTAAATTGACTTTAAAATTGACCGCACTTTATCGTTCATTTCGATAAGTCAGGAAGTAATAAGAAAGGGCAGAAATGACCACGCAAGCTGTCATTGTATAGAGCATTGGTGCCGCGGTTTCCATTTTAAAGCTTGCGACTAAGGATCCCATTACCGCGCCAACACCAAAACGTACACTTCCCATTAATGAATTTGCGGTACCCGCCATCGTTGGGAATTTCTCTAGAATAGAGGCGGTGGCATTGGAGGATATTAATGGATTTTGACCTACAAAAAAGGCTACACCAATAGCCATTGGCCAAAAACCGAAATCAAAAAGTGCGGTTAAAAATAACCAAATTCCTGATATGAATTGTACCGCAATACCAATTCGTAACATGGTTTCCGCACCTAATTTCAGCACAAACTTCCCATTTAAATAGGATGCGGCTGTCATAATCGCGATATTCATCATAAAGAAATAACCGAATTCATCGACTGGAATACCATAAATACCGATATAAACAATCGAACCAGCGGTCACGAAAGCAAATAAGCCCCCAAAACCAAAAGATGCCGCCGCCATATAACCCAACACTTCTTTTTGTTTAGAAAGTGTCATAAAGTTGCGGGCAATGATATTCAGGCGCAAGGGAATACGATTTTCTTTTTTATGGGTCTCGGGAATAATGAAAAAGACAAGCAATGCGGCAAGAAATCCCATGATGCCAATCACATAAAAAATCATGTGCCAGTGGAAATATTTCACGATATATCCGCCAATTATAGGCGCAACAAGCGGCGCGATCATAAAGACAAGCGTGATGGTGGACATGATTCGAGAGAGTTGATCTTTGCTAAATAAATCTCGTAATAGAGCTCCTGAAAGCACAACAGGCGCAGCCCCAAAGAAACCTTGAATAAAACGTAGCGCAGTGAAACTGCCAATAGAATGAACACCCGTTAAAATAATAGCCGTGATAGCACCAATAATGACACCTAGTAAAATAATTGGCTTGCGACCAAAACTGTCACCAAATGGTCCCCAGAACAATTGCCCTGCCGCCATACCATAAGCGAAGAATGTCAGCGTGTGCTGAACTTGCTCGGAGTTGATATTTAAGTCTTCGGCAATATTTAAAAAGGACGGAATATACATATCCACGCCTAAAGGCGGTAGCATCGAGAGGATGCCGAGCGTGGCGATAAAAATAAAGGTAGGTTTAATATTTTGGCTCATATTATTTCACTAAATTGTCGATTTCTTCCTGGGTGAGTGGCCGAAATTCGCCTTCTTCTAAGCTTTCATCTAATTCAACATTACCGATTCTCCAACGATGGAGCGCCACGACTTTATTACCAAGTGCGGCAAACATGCGTTTCACTTGGTGATAGCGTCCTTCAGAGATAGTCAGATTCACGTTGTAATCATCTAACACTTCAAGTTTTGCTGGCTTAGTCAGTTCTTTTTCGCCACGTAATAAAATGCCTTCTTCGCAAGCTAAAGCATAATGGTTTTCAACCGGGTCGGCTAAAGTGACTAAATAGGTTTTCTCACATTGATGCTTTGGTGAGGTAATACGATGTGACCATTGCCCATCATCTGTTAATAGCACAAGGCCAGTGGTATCCACATCTAATCGTCCAGCGCTGTGTAACTTGCCTGAAAGAGGCGGTTCAAAGAATTGATAAATAGTTGGATAGTCACCATCATCATGAGAGCAAACGTAGCCCTGAGGCTTATGCAACATAAAATATTGACCTTCTTCCACCCAAGTCAATAATTCATCTTCAAAATAAATTTCATCTTCTTGACTGACTTTGGTCGCCCCATTTTTCACAATTTCACCGTTAATTTTGACCGCACTTTGGCGAATGACCTTGGTGGCTTGTGAACGGGTTAAACCAATATTCTCAGCAATAAATTTATCTAATCGCATCGTAAACTCTTATTTTTGATTGAACCAGCTAACGTAATCAAATTGGTCGTAATATTTTTCGCCATTCCAACCGGAAAAGGTAAATAAATCACCCACTTCGTTTTCGTTTTCAAAGCCTTTAATGTAGAAAGCGGATTTAAACTCGGGATAAGGCTTATGGGTAAAGACCACTTTGTTCGGATAAGGTAAGTTATCAAAGGCTTGTAGGTCTTCATATTTTGCGCCTTTTCCGCCATCTTTATCCGTCATCATAATAAATAAATTATCGAAATCTAAACGCAGTGAGCGCGCTTCCCATTTCTCTTTGGCTTCTTGTTCAGAATGGTAATGCATAAAATGCACTTCAAGATCGCTTAACATGCCAACTGGATAGGGCTTGTCTGTTTGTTTAAATTGAAGTGGTTGAGCTTGATAGAATTCGATATTCTGTAGATATCGAACAAAATCGCTTGGGTCTAAATAAAGGTTAACAAACGGAGAGTTAAAAGGCTGATTTAGATCGTGCAAAATAAACGCGCCGACACAGTTTGCAGAAATCACCGACATGCCTTGGTTGGTTAACCGTTTTTGAAAGGTTTTATTAATCGCTTTCCGTTGTAATTTATTGATGGCACTTCTAAATTTAGAAAACAAACTCATTATTTATATCCTGTATATTTTTTGCGATATAGTAACGTTTTTGCTTCTGAATGTGAAGAAAAGACAAAAGTTCGGTCGATTTCACTCATATTTTGTAATCATTTTGTAAAATTTTTGCGGTATATCACAAATTTCTCTAAAAAAGAGAGTATAATGGCGCAAATTTTATTTAGCCTAAGTGAAAATGGAGTATTTTATATGAGCGAACAATTACGCCAAGCCGCATTAGATTTTCATGAATTCCCAATTCCGGGGAAAATTGCCGTTACCCCAACCAAATCGCTAGAAACCCAACATGATTTAGCCCTTGCTTATTCTCCAGGTGTTGCAGAGCCTTGTCTTGAAATAGAAAAAGATCCTTCTGCTGCAAGCCGTTATACCGCTCGCGCTAACTTAGTTGCCGTGATTTCAAATGGTACAGCGGTATTAGGTTTAGGAAATATTGGTGCGCTTGCATCAAAACCTGTTATGGAAGGGAAAGGTGTATTGTTTAAAAAATTTGCTGGCATCAATGTATTCGATATTGAAATCAATGAACATGATCCAGATAAATTAATCGATATTATTGCTTCGTTAGAACCAACGTTTGGTGGTATTAACCTTGAAGATATCAAAGCACCGGAATGTTTCCACATTGAAAAAGCATTGCGTGAACGTATGGGAATTCCGGTATTCCATGATGACCAACACGGTACAGCTATCATCGTCGGCGCAGCAGCATTAAATGGTTTAGAAATTATTGGTAAAAATATTTCTGATGTACGCTTAGTGGTTAATGGTGCAGGTGCTTCTGCTATTGCTTGTACTAACTTGCTTCGTGCATTAGGTTTCAAAAAAGAAAATATCACCATGTGTGACTCTAAAGGCGTGATTTACAAAGGCCGTGGCGATAACATGGATGAAACCAAACAATTCTACGCGATTGAAGATAATGGTTGGCGCACATTAGCGGATGCTGTTAAGGGAGCTGATGTGTTCTTAGGTTGCTCTAAAGCAGGTGCATTAAAACCTGAAATGGTGAAAACCATGGCAGAAAATCCATTAATCTTGGCATTGGCAAACCCAACACCTGAAATTATGCCAGATGAAGCCAAAGCAGTTCGTCCAGATGCGATTGTTTGTACTGGTCGCTCAGACTTTCCAAATCAAGTAAATAACGTACTTTGTTTCCCATTCTTATTCCGTGGTGCATTAGACGTAGGTGCAACAGCGATTAATGAAGAAATGAAATTAGCGGCTTCTCATGCGATTGCAGGTTTGGCGAAAGAACCGGTGCCGTTAGAAATTATTGCAAGTTATGGTGCGCTATCCTTCGGACCAGATTATGTCATTCCAACTCCGTTTGATCCTCGTTTATTGTTTACTGTCTCTTCTGCAGTAGCGAAAAAAGCGATGGAAACCGGTGTTGCAACGCGTCCAATCACAGATTGGGCCGCTTATGAAAAACAATTAAAAGCGTTAGTTGCAGCGTAATTTTACTTTCTCAAAGTGCGGTCAAAAATGATGATGTTTTTAACCGCACTTTGTGTTTTTTTATCTGTCTATGAAAGGAATGGCACATTAGCGTGCTTTAAATTAATCGAAGGGTAGCGATTCCCTTAGGACTTATGAGTGTCAAAATGAAACAAACACGTTCTCCTTTATATCCAATTTTCCTCTTTGTCATCATTAATCTGATTATTTTCACCTTATCTCGTCTTGGGCTTGCGATTTGGCAGGCAGACCGTGTGTCTGCGGTAGAGGGATGGGGACAACTATTTTTACAAGGCTTGCGCATGGATATCGTGGCTTTGTGCTATTTATTTGGTGTGCCAGCATTATTTACAGTGCTATTTCATCATAGCCGAATTTGGAAAATGATTTTACGCATTTGGCTTACCTTCGGTAGTGTGTTTATCCTATTCATGGAATTGGCTACGCCCGCATTTATCGAAACCTATGATTTCCGTCCAAACCGTCTATTTATCGAATATTTAATTTATCCGAAAGAAGTCTTTTCAATGTTGATGGAAGGGCATTTAACTGCGGTCATTTTTAGCCTTATTTTCACTGTTACGGCTTTCTTCTGTTATTGGAAACTATCTGGTTATGCGGTCAAAAATTTACGCCCAATGAGCTGGAAATTACGCCCTGTTGTAGCATTGCTCGTGATTGCTGTTGCTTTTTTAGGTGCGCGTTCGAGTTTCCAACACCGTGGTGTTAACCCTGCAATGGTCGCCTTTTCTTCCGATGGTTTAGTGAATTCTCTCGTGTTGAACTCTGGCTATTCTGTCCTTTATGCGGCACAGCAATTTAAAGATGAAGGAGCATCTTCTGAAGCCTATGGCAAAATGGATACTGATGAAATGTTGCGTATTGTCAAAGCAAGCCGTGGGCGCCCTGAAAGTGATTATATTTCAGAGAAGATTCCAACCTTAACGAAAAACCAAGCGACTTACCAAGGTAAACCGAAAAATATCGTCATTATTTTGGAAGAAAGTTTTGGGGCGCAATTTATCGGTACATTAGGCGGAAAACCACTTTCACCTGAATTTGATAAATTAGCCAAAGAAGGTTGGTTATTTGAAAATCTTTATGCTACGGGGACGCGTTCTGTACGCGGTATTGAAGCTACAACTGCAGGTTTTACACCAACTCCAGCACGTGCAGTGGTGAAATTGAATAACAGTCAAAGTGGTTTCTTTACTATTGCAGATTTACTTGCCAAACAAGGTTATAACACTTCCTTTATTTATGGCGGAGAAAAGCACTTTGATAACATGGCAAGCTTCTTCTATGGTAATGGTTTCCAAAATATTATCGATCAAAAGGATTATCAAAATCCTAAATTTACTGCGACTTGGGGCGTGAGTGATGAGGATCTATTTGATAAAGCGAACGAAACTTTTACCCAATTACACAATGAAGGCAAACCGTTCTTTAGCCTCGTGTTTAGTTCGAGTAATCACGATCCTTTCGAGTTCCCGGATGGTAAAATTGAGCTTTATGAACAACCAAAAGCCACACGTAATAACAGTGCGAAATATGCAGATTATGCGATTGGTTATTTCTTCAACTTAGCGAAACAATCTAATTATTGGAAAGATACCGTGTTCTTGGTGATTGCCGACCATGATTCTCGTGCAGCTGGGGCAAGCTTGGTACCAATTAAGCATTTCCATATTCCTGCGTTAATTTTAGGTGATCATGTTGAGCCACGCCGAGACAGTCGTTTAGTGAGTCAAATTGATATGCCGACAACCTTACTTTCTATTGCGGGCGTAAGCGGTAATTATCCAATGATTGGTTTTGATTTAACGCAAGATGTGAATCCAGATCGTGCCTTTATGCAGTTTGATCAGACCCAAGCTTTAATGAAAGGCAATCATGATGTCGTTATCCAAACACCAAATAGCAAAGCAAAAGGCTATGTTTACGATAAGGAAAAAGACACATTAACCGAAAAAGATGTGCCGGAAGAAATGAAAAAAGAAGCCTTGGCACATGCCTTACTTGGCAGCTATTTGTATAAAAACCGTTTATATAAAGGTAGTGAAGAGAAGTAAAGTGCAGTCAGTTTTAGGCTAATTTTAAAGGGCGAATAATTTCGCCCTTTTTCTTTATATGATTTGTTCTTAGTGATTTTCAGCAATCACACGAGGGAATAAAATATTATTTTCACGATGAATATGCATCATTAAATCATCTGCAAATTCTTGGATGCCACTATAAAGCGCACGCCATGTGTTACAAGCATCTGCTGGAGGCGTCATATTGTTTGTTAATGATTTCAATACGTCTAAATGTTCGCCATGTTCTGCGTGTTCCATTTCCATCATACGAATCGGCATTTGTGCCATCATATAATTGCCTGCTTTGATCATCGGGAAAAGCACGTGCTCTTCTTTCATCATATGGTTGCTTAAATCATCATAGACATTGCGTAATTCAGCTGCAACACCCATTGGACAATCTTCACGATCGCCATGAACACTTTCTACGCGATCCGCTAATACGATTAATTCTTGAAGTTGTTCACGATGGCGTTGATGGTAGCGAACTAAGATATGATCGATAATTTCAGGATAAGTTGCATTAACCCAATATTCTTCTGGGTTTTCTGTTTTGCTGTTTTGAAGCTCCGTTAAACGCGTTTCGATTTCAGCTAAATTTAACCCTTTTTCTGCGGCAGCGTTGGAAAGTGTATCTGACCCACCACAGCAGAAATCCAAATCGTATTCACGAAGTAGGGAAGTTGAGCCGGGTACGCTGACAGCGATTTCACTTAATTTTTTATCTCCAAAAGACATAATGAATCTCCTTATTGATGAGGTAGAGTTAGAAGTTGAGCAAAATACTAAGATAATAAAAGGAAAATGCAACGGTTTTTTTATCAAAGTATGATTTAAATCAAAGCTAAAAGTTAAAGTTACCATGTTGTAGGTAGGTATTAATGAGTATTAAAAGTGAAAGTTGCATTGCTTTGATGAGGTGTTATTATTCGAGCATAGAGAGGGGATAATCATGAAGTGGATCTATCGATTTTTGGCTATTGGCTTGATGTTAGTGGTTTTAGGTGCTGGATATTTTTTTGCGAATTTAACAATTTTTGAACGTACATTTATTCAATTAAATACGTCACAAAAAGTAAATTACATTCCTTTTGAAAACAGGTTAAATATGCAATGTGACAAGGCTGATAATTCAGTGTCTAAATTAGCCTCTTCACATTTTCGTTTAGTCAATTGGAATGTGCATAAAGGGCAAGATAAGGGTTGGCAAGAAGATTTAGATCGACTTTCTAAACAAGCGGATTTTGTGTTATTACAAGAGGCGACGCAGCATCAAAATTTAAGTACATTTTCGACCGCACTTTTTGTGTCCTCTTTTTCTTTTAAAGATCTCTTATCAGGTGTAAAAACATTTACCCAAACACAGCCAGAATGGTATTGCGGTGGTGGCGTAGCTGAACCATTAATACAAATTCCCAAAGTGGCAAGTGTGATGAGTTTTCCATTAGAAAAAGGCAATAGTTTGCTACTTATTAATGTGCATTTAATTAATTTTGAATGGGGCATTTCCACTTATCAAACCCAGTTAGAGCAGCTATTTTCCTTTGTTGAAAATCATCAAGGTCCTATCATCATGTCTGGTGATTTTAATGCGTGGAATGAACGTCGTCTGAATTTAGTCAATAATTTGATACAAAAATACGGCTTAGATTCTGTGGTGCTCTCTCAAGATGAGCGGGTTAGATTTTTAGGGTATCCACTGGATTATATTTTTACGCGAGGCGTAAAGGTGGTCAGTGCAACATCAGAAGTGGTCACTTCATCAGATCATAATCCATTACTGATGGAATTCGAATTAGAATAAAGTGCGGTCAGGTTTTTGGGAAATTTTAGGGCTAACGTTACGTTAGCCCTAGGTATTAATTATTTAGTTTGGTTAATTAAGAATTGCGTTAATAAAGACACCGGACGACCCGTTGCACCTTTATTGGCGCCTTGAAGCCAAGCTGTCCCCGCAATATCTAAATGCGCCCAAGTATATTTTTTCGTAAAGTTGGAGAGGAATGCGCCTGCAGTAATCGCGCCGCCCCAGCGCCCCCCAATATTGGCTAAATCAGCAAATGGAGATTTTAATTGCTCTTGATATTCTTCACTCAACGGTAAACGCCAAGCTTTATCAGTAGTTTGTTGTGCGGCTTGTAATAATTGTTCAGCTAAGGCATCGTTAGTTGAAACTAAGCCACTGTTATGTTGACCTAAAGCAACCACACAAGCGCCAGTCAGGGTTGCAACATCAATCACATATTGCGGTTCAAAACGTTCAACATAAGTTAATGTATCACAAAGCACTAAACGACCTTCAGCATCTGTATTTAATACTTCTACGGTTAAACCGTTCATTGTGGTGAGAATATCGCCTGGGCGATAGGCATTGCCATCAGGCAAATTTTCACAACCTGCTAATACACCGATAACATTGAGTGGTAGATTTAATTCTGCAATGGCTTTCATCGTACCAAATACCGAAGCTGCACCACACATATCGTATTTCATCTCATCCATTTCTGCGGCTGGTTTTAAAGAAATACCGCCCGCATCAAAGGTTAATCCTTTGCCCACTAATACGATAGGTTTCGCATTTTTATCTGGGGCGTTGTTGAAATGCAAAATAGATAGGTAAGCGGGGTGTTGAGAACCACCAGATACCGCTAAATATGCATTCATGCCGAGTTTTGTCATGTCTTCTTCATCAATCACATCTAAGGAAAGTGCGGTTGATGTTTCGGCTAAATTTTTAGCTTGTTCAGCTAAATAAGCCGGTGTACAAATATTAGGTGGCATATTCGCGATATTACGCGCAGCTTTTACACCATTTGCAATGGCTTGTGCTTCTGTGATGGCTTGCTGAGCTTGTGAATCATCGGTATTAAAAATGATTTCTTGAAGTGGGATAGCCTCTGCTTTTTTACTTTTAAATTCATCAAATTGATAAAGGCTATGTTCGATGGTTTCAACAGTAAAACGTACATTCCAAAATAGATCGCGATCTTTAATTTCCACATCCGTTAAATTATTCACCACTTGTTGAATATTTAATTCTTTTAATGTTTGGGTAACGCGTTGGATGATTTGTTTAAATTGGCGTTCAGTCGTTTCGCCTTTTTTACCACAACCTGCGACTAACACGCGTTTAGTCGCAAGATTAGGTAACGAATGAAGCAGAGTCGCTTGCCCAATTTTGCCTGAAAGATCTTGGCTTTGAGCTAACTGGCTGAGGTAACCTTGTGTGATTTGATCGATTTCATTGAAACTTTTTGTCAATTCATTGTTCTCATAAATGCCGATAATAAGGCAATCGGTTGATTGAGAAAGTGCGGTTGAGTTTGCTTGATATTTCATATTATTTCCTTATGTTGCTAATTTGCTATTTAAATCAGACAAAATAAGGTATCATACGCCATCTAAATTAGCCAGTTTCCCGTGTTTTTTAGTTAGAAAAAAGAATGATATTAACCCGATATTTAACAAAGGAAGTCTTTAAAAGCCAGATTGCGATTTTGTTTATTTTGCTTTTAATTTTCTTCAGCCAACAACTTGTTCGCGTACTTGGTTCAGCGGCAAATGGTAAGGTTCCCGCCGATCTTGTGTTCTCTTTACTCGGTTTAGGGATGCCGACAATGGCGCAATTAATGTTGCCATTATGTTTGTTTATCGCCATTTTACTGACTTTCGGTCGTCTCTATGCAGAAAGTGAAATTACGGTAATGCGAGCCTGTGGTGTGGGCCAACGTATTCTTGTTCGCGTGGCGTTAATTCTTTCTTTACTCACAGCGGGATTGGCTGCTTACAATGCTTTATGGCTTTCCCCATGGGCCATTCAAAAACAAGCAGCTATTGTTGAAGATGCTAAAGCGAATCCTACCATGGGCGCATTGACTTCTGGTCAATTCATGTCCACAAGCAACAATAATTTCGTCTTATTCATTGATAAGATTAACGGTAATCAAATCAGTGATGTCTATCTTTTCCAAATGAAAGCTAAAGGTCAAACGAAACCATCAGTAGTTACCGCTGAAAAAGGTGAGTTAAAAGCTTTACCAAATGGCGACCAAGTACTGAATTTACAAAATACTTTGCGTGTAGAAGGTACATCGGTACTTCCTGATTTCCGTATTACGCATTTTGATGATTACCAAGCGTATTTAGGTCATCAAGAGACAAATACAGGAAGTGATGAAGCAGCTGAATTATCTTTTGAGCAATTATTAAAAGATAAAAGTGCAGCAGCAAAAGCAGAGTTGCATTGGCGCATAACCTTAATTTTAGCGGTGCCTTTAATGGCGCTTATCGCCGTACCAATGAGTAAAGTGAATCCTCGCCAAGGCCGTTTTGCGAAGATCTTACCGGCACTATTGCTTTATTTAATTTACTTCTTATTACAAAGCTCATTTAAATCTGCGGGTGGTGCAGGTAAGCTTGATGCAGGTTTATTAATGCCATTGGTAAATATCGCCTTTTTAATTTTAGGAATTGTGCTGAATAGTTGGGATAGTACCGCTATGCATAAATTCCGTCGTGTATTCAGAAAAGGGTAATAACAATGTTGATGAATACTCTTGATCGTTATATCGGTAAAAGCATTTTAGGGGCAATTTTTGCCACGCTATTTACGTTGGTTGGCCTCTCAGCAATTATCAAATTTGTAGAGCAATTCCGTAGCGTAGGGAAAGGTTCTTATGATATTTGGCAAGCGGTGGCTTATACAGGATTAACCATTCCTAAAGATGTGGAAACCTTTTTCCCAATGGCGGCCTTGTTAGGAGCCTTAATTGCGTTAGGTAATTTAGCCAGCCGCAGTGAATTAGTGGTAATGCAATCTGCGGGTTTTTCTCGCTTTAAAATTGGATTAGCCGTCATGAAAACGGCACTTCCACTGGTGCTTTTTACCATGATTATTGGTGAGTGGGGGATTCCACAAACTGAACAGTTTGCCCGTGATATGCGTACTCGTGCACTTTCCGGTGGTTCAATGCTTTCGGTAAAAAATGGTGTATGGGCAAAAGACGGTAATAATTTCGTGTATGTTCGTCGAATTAAAGATGATGCACAATTAGAAGATATTTATATTTATACCTTTGATGAACAGCGTAATCTCACTCATTTGAAGCATGCAAATCAAGCACAATATTCTGCTGAAAATAATCAATGGCAGTTGCGTCAAGTGAATAATTCAGCGGTATCAAAAGAACAAATTACCACAACAAACCGTTTAACAGAAGATTGGGTAACAAGCTTAACGCCAGATAAATTAGGCGCAGTTTCATTACGTCCAACGTCATTATCCATTTCAGGCTTGTATGAATATATTGCGTTCTTAAAACAAACAGGACAGGATTCTCGCCGTTTTGAATTAACCTATTGGCGTAAGATTTTTCAGCCTCTTTCTGTAGGTGTGATGATGATGCTTGCGTTATCCTTTATCTTTGGTTCACTACGTAGTGTTACCGCAGGGGCAAGAATTGTAACGGGGATTTGCTTTGGATTCTTATTCTATGTCGTCAATGAAATTTTTGGACAAATGAGTGTGGTATTTAATGCGCCAGCTTTTTTAGGAGCACTGATGCCAAGTCTCTTGTTTATGGCGATTATTTGGTGGCTACTTGCAAGAAAACGGGATTAATTGACAAACATTAATGAAAAAGGCGAACTGACAAGGTTCGCCTTTTTGTTTGCTAAAAAAGTGCGGTCAAAACTGACCGCACTTTAGGAATTTAATCTTCTTTAAATTCTCTCATCATTTCTTCTGCTTTTTTCACCATTTCTGCAGAACCGACGAAAAGTGGTATACGTTGGTGAAGCGCTGTTGGTTGAATATCTAAAATTCGATTGTAACCATCAGAGGCAATACCCCCCGCTTGTTCTGCTAAGAATGCAATCGGATTGCCTTCATAAAGCAAACGAAGTTTACCATTTGGATAGTTAGTTGCACTTGGGTAAATATAGATACCGCCTTTTAATAAGTTACGATGGAAGTCAGCCACTAATGACCCGATATAGCGTGAAGCATAAGGACGGTTAGTTGCTTTATCTTCCTCTTGGCAGTATTTAATGTATTTTTTTACCCCTTGTGGGAATTTGAGATATTGTCCTTCATTGATGGAATAAATTTTGCCCTCTTTTGGCATTTGCATATTTTCATGAGAAAGACAGAATGTACCGATAGACGGATCATAAGTGAAACCATTCACACCGTGACCAGTGGTATAAACCAACATGGTAGAAGAACCATACACGATGTAACCCGCCGCGACTTGTTTATTACCTGGTTGCATAAAATCTTCTAAGGTAACAGGTGAGCCAATAGGGGATACACGACGGTAAATAGAGAAGATTGTCCCAACCGAAACGTTCACATCAATATTGGATGAGCCATCAAGTGGGTCGGTTAAAATAATATATTTGGCATTACGAGCGCGTTCAGTATCAAAAGCGATAAAGCTTTCTTCTTCCTCAGAAGCAAAACCCGCCACTTCTTCACGTGACATGAGTGCTGCGCTCATTGTGTTATGGGCGAATAAATCCAATTTCATTTGGCTTTCACCTTGCACGTTTTCGACACCAGACTGACCAAGAATATTGGTTAAACCCGCTTTGTTGATATCACGATGAATGATTTTTGCTAGTAAACGAATAGAAGACAAAATACCACTAAGTTCCCCTTTTGCATTTGGGTACTCCGCTTGGCGTTCAACAATAAATTCACTCAATGTTTTCATGTTTATTCCTTTTTTATAATTGTTAAATAAATAATAGACCCTTTTATTATATGTTATTTAGCACTTTTGATTGAGATCAAAATGTAAAGAATGAGATCTTTGTCACATTTTATTTTTGATACAAAGCCTTGACAAAACGTATATATCCTTTAAAAAAGATATAATAGATAAATAACGTCACAGTAAAGGAATACTGTTATGAAATTTACTCATTTTCCTTTCAAATCAAGTTTACTTGCTTGCAGTATTGCTTTGCTTGCTGCGTGCAATTCAATTACTTATCATCCCACTAAAACGATTGAGAAAATAGATCCACAAAAGGGATATCGTTTAGAAAATGCGATGCAGCAGGCATTACAAAAAGAAAATCTGGTGATTATGACTTTTTCAGGTGGTGGTTCTCGCGCGGCATCTTTAGGTTATGGCGTGTTAGAGCAGTTCCAAAATGTCTCAGTGCGTCCAACAGAGAAAGGTAGCACCTTATTGCAAAATATTGATATTGTGTATGGGGTGTCTGGCGGCTCAGTATTAGCAGCCTATTTTGCTTTAGAAGGACAGGACATTATCCCTAAATTTAATAATTCTTTTTTGAAAAAGAATTTCCAGAAAAAAGTCATCAATGAAGTATTTTCGGTGAGTAATGTGCCTCGGCTTACTTCTCCACAGTTTGGTCGTAGCGATTTGTTGCAGGAACAGCTCAATCTTGCTTTATATCGTGGAAAAAAATTTGCAGATCTTGAACAACGTAAAGGACCTTTTGCTGTAATTAATGCCACCGACATGGTCGCTGGACAGGAGGTCTCTTTCACTCAAGATTTCTTTGATTGGCTTTGTGTAGATTTAAATGATGTCGAAATTGCAAGAGCTGTGGCAGCATCCAGTGCTGTTCCATTAATTTTTTCACCCATTACACAAAATAATCATGGTGGTGCTTGCCAAGCCGAGAGTAAAAAAGAATTATTGACACAGATGAAAGTAGGGAATCGTTTGTGGCTAAACAATTTTGAAACCATGAAAAAACGTACGGCTTCTTATCAAAATAATGAGGAAAAACCTTATTTACATTTGGTTGACGGTGGTTTAACGGATAATTTGGGCTTGGCAAGCTTGTTGGATATGTCGAATTTACTCACTGTCAAAAAATTGTATGCAGAGCTGAAAAATTACAATTTACGCAATATTGTCGTGGTAAACGTCAATGCGCAAAGTGAGCTATCGAGCCATATTGATAAGTCTGCTGATGTGCCAGGAATCAAAGAAGTGGTGAACACGGTGATAAATGTACCGATTGATAAAACAACGGAATCTACCGTGAAATATTCACAAAAATTTGCTGATCAATGGAATGCTTACACTAAACATAAAAAAGGTGCAAAAATTAAAGCTTATTTTGTGAATTTAAGTTTGAAAGATTTGCCTGATGGGCAGTTAAAAAATGATGTGCTTAATATCGGAACATCTTTCTATTTACCCCAATCAGATGTGGACAAATTGCGTGAAGCGGCCAAGATTTTATTGGAACAATCGAAAGAATATCATAAGGCACTGAAAGCATTACAATAGCCCAATAATTAAAGTGTGGTTAAAAATTATGGGTCTTCGGAATATATAGTGGAATTACTTTCTTAATAGTTTAAAAACAACTGGT
>CAUUXN010000004.1:0-33468 GCA_963548985.1 uncultured Haemophilus sp.
CCTCCCTTACAAGGAGGGGGTCACTGGTTCGAGACCGGTATCGCCCACCACTTTTCTTAAAACCCTTATTTAAATCACTCAAATTAACATTATTTCTGTTTTATCTTATAAATAAAAACGGCCACAAAACGTTTCATTTTATGACCGCACTTTCATTAAATTTTTAGATTAAACCGGCTCTAAACCTAACACTTTACGTCCATTGATACTGGCAATATCAACCATTGCATCAAGATGAGGGAAACGACAGCCCGCAGCAAGTAAGCTTAGTTCTTGCCATAAATCCCCTTCACAAAGGGGCACCATGTAATCACAGATATTATCCGTACCTAACGCGACTGTAATCCCTTCTGGAATCATTTCATCTGCCGGAGTCAATGCGTTATGGAAAGGCATCAAATCTTCTTTTCGGTTACTATCAATCCACGCCATTGGACAAGCAATCATCATCATTTTTGCCTGACGCATTTTTTCATAAAGTTTATAACGATATTCTCTGCTATGCGCACCAATGGAAATTCCATGGATCGCCACGACTCTACCTTCCATTCCATGTTCAATGGTTTTATCGCAAAGCTGTTCTGTTTCTTTTTCTTTCGGAGAGTTGAATTGATCCACATGCACATGGCACATAATGCCGCGAGATTTAGCTGCATCAAGTAAAATATCCATTGCTTCAAGGCCGCGACCATAATCCAGCTCATCGCGATAAGGTAAGCCTCCAATCATATCCACCATATCAGAGCCAATATCAAACCATTTGCGTGCTTCTGGCTCAATCACCCCTTTTAAGGTCTGATTCGCAAATTTCAAAATAATGTCATGCTTATAAACTTCGCGAGCTTTGTGTGCGGCAATAATGGCTCGGTCTTCACAAATCGGGTCGATATCTACAAAAGTCCCAAATGCCGTCACCCCTTGGGAAATCATCAACTCAATCGATTGACAGAAACGGGCGTAATAATCATCAACACTTGATGTACGTTTAACTTCATCTACTAAATCCCATTTTTGTTGAAGATTACTGTTGTGATAAATGCCAATTTTTTCAGGTGTCATTGTAAAAGCACGATCTGCGTGAGCGTGAGCATTAACCCAGCCACCTTTTTTAATGATTTCGTCTCGAATAAACGTTTTAAAGCTACGAACGTGATTTCTCATAATAACTCCGCCAAAAAAGAAAGGAAAAGAGAGACGAGAAGTGTATTAATTGAAAAGCAAACCCAATAAGGATCTGGTCTATTGTGAATTGTTTGCAATGTTATGAAAAATTCGCAGATTTTAATTAATAACATCTTTTCAGTCTTTCAACTGAGTGCAAAGTATAAGATTTTAAGCACAAAAAAGCTATCTATTTATTGACAAAAGAACGCTCTTGTTTAAAGACATCTAAGAACAAGCCGAGCGGTGGGCGGCTTGAAGATTGCTCAGTATAAGTGCGGTCAAATTTCTTATAGTTTCCTTTGCGATCAATATGATACTGTATACCATCTGGCTGAATAATGACATTCCAACGGAAATTCGACGCCAACACCCAAGGATCGCCATTAAGCTCAAATAAATTGCGACCTTGTGCATAATCCGAAATTGGATTTTTTACTTTAAAGATCGATGACATCAATGCTGGCAATAAATCGGTATGGCTTGTTAAATTTGTCACTTCTTGTACTGGCAAATCTTTCCAGTAAACAATAAATGGCACTTGGATTTCATCACGACCAAAATAGTTTTCTTGCGCTTTTTCATCTAGCTTATTAAACGTTGTACCATGCTCTGCCGTAATGATGACAATCGTATTATCTAAGGAAACTGATGCTAAAGTGTCATCAATTTGTTGATCAATCTCCACAAGCGATTTGGTGTAATTTTCTTCTGTTTGATCCGCAATATCTAAATCCACATAAGCAAACCAAGGTTTATCCTCTTTTAAGAGAGATAAAACGCCACTTATCGCTTCTTTTGGCGAAGAAGCTTTCACTTTAGGCAATTTCACATTACGGAACAAGGCTTGTTTAAATAAGCTATCTTTAAATGCCGTAGACGAATAAGAGACAAATTGATATTTCTCGTCTTGTAGCTTTTTAATTAACACCGACGGTGTGTGATTACTCAAAATACTGTCCGTGTAATTCGCATTCAGTCCATAGAATAAGCCTACTAAGCCGGCATTGTTCGTATTGCCGCTGCTGTAATGATTCGTAAATTGAGTAGAGCTTGTGGCAAACTCAAACAATTTAGGCATTTTCTCGCTAGTCAGCGCATCATAACGTAAGCCTGAAACGGTAATCACGAGAATATTGGGTTTGTTTTCCACTTGCTCAAACTGAAGATCTTTTTTCGGATAATCAATTTTTAATGCATCCAAACGGCCTTCTTGTTCTAAGCGCTGTGAGTATGTTTCCGCATTAATAAACCCTTGTTTTTCTAAAAAGGTTCGTGCGGTCATTGGATAAGAAAGTGGAAAGTTTGAACGCTGCATGGTTATCGGACGATATAAAAATGCATCTGCCCAAGCGTAAATTAAGTGTGTCGCGACAAACGTGGAAGTCAGCACTAATCCCACTTTCTTCAGCCATTTCTGACGTTCTAAGCTACGTAATTTTTCCCAACTCCAACGGGAGAAAAGCATTTGGATTAGCAAAATAATCGGCATTGGCACAAAGAAAATTTGCCAATCCCGTGAGAGATCGCCCTTTTCAGGGTTCACTAACAAATTCCAAACAATAGAAGAAAGGTGGATATTAAAGCGGTTAAATACTTCTGTATCAAACAGCAGTAATGTGGTGCAAATTGTCGCAATAATCACCGTTAGACCACGGAAAGTGCGGTGATTTTTGATGATAAAACTCAGTGGAAAAATAACCAACAAATACAGGGCAAAAACACAAAAGCTGAAATGCCCTAATAAGCTGATGAAGAAATAAATTTTGCCGAGTAATGTGTCGGGCCAGTCAATGAGAAAGGCATAACGACTGCCAATAAGAATTGCGATGATAATGTTAAAAAAAGCAAACCAATGTCCCCACGAAATTTTTCGTGAGGTTTCTTCACGGTATTCACGCCCGTTGAATTTGCTCTTTTTAAACCAAAACATTTTATTTTATTTTTACCGAATTCATTAAAGAGTTGGCAAAGGCTTGAGCTAAAGCTTCACGCTGTGCGGCTGGCACGCTAGTGGTCAATAAATTACTGGCCATATTGCCTAAAGCGATAAGAGAAAGATCAACGGGTGCTTTGTGAGTTTCAAGTACGCTAATCATGTCGTTAATGATGGCATTAACTTGCCCATCTGAATACTTTGAATGTTGAGCCATTTGGAATGTTTAAGCCTGTTCTAAATACAAAAAAACTTCCCATATAATACCCGATAATTTGCCCAATCTGAATAATTTCTTTTTTCTTGCTTAAAAAGTGCGGTTATAATTTAAGGTAAATTTTACTAAGGAAAAAATTATGAGCATTACGGTTAATCAAATCGTGCTACATCAATTAGTTAAGCACGCTGAAAATGAAACCACTACCATGGAAAGCGTGTTACGTGATGAACTTCTCACCATTACGCCAGAAGTCGAACAAATGATGTTGCAATTACATCAAGGTTATCAAAATAAAGGCAAAGCTTTTGGTGTCTTCCAAGAGAATTCCATTTTTGCACAAGATCTGAATCGTTTATTAGAAAATGAAATCAACTTTTTAAATTTCAGCCAACAATCCACAAAATTATTAGCGCAAGAATTGGGCAAATATAATTTTGCAGACAGCGGTACGCTTATCCTATGCCAATATAACTTTTTAGCGACGGATTACCTATTCATTGCTTTGTTGGATAGCCGTATCAGCATGTTAGTTGACGAGAATCTCGAAATTCGCCGTACAGAATACTTAGACATCACACAATTTGATATTGCGGCACGTATCAACTTAACGGATTTACAAGTAAATGCAAACTCAAACCGCTACCTTACCTTCATTAAAGGTCGTGTTGGTCGTAAAATTAGTGACTTCTTTATGGATTTCTTGGGTGCAGAAGAAGGTCTAAATCCACAAGTTCAAAACCAATGCTTATTACAAGCAGTAAGTGACTACTGTGAACAAGGTGAATTGAACAAAGAACAAACTCAGGCGGTTAAAAAGCAGGTATTTGAATACTGCAAAGGTCAATTAGCAAGCGGTGATGAGATCGCATTAACTGAACTTTCAGCCAATTTGCCGACTCTAAACGAGCGCCCTTTTGTCACCTTTACAGAAGAGCAAGATTACGGCTTGGAGGAAACCATTCCACCAGTACGTTCAGCCTTAAAAACATTAACGAAATTTTCAGGTTCTGGTAAAGGTGTGACATTAAGTTTTGATGCGGATTTATTAAATAACCGTATTGAATGGGATCCACTCACAGATACTTTAACAATCAAAGGGATACCACCAAATCTGAAAGATCAACTTCAAAAAGCATTAAAATGCGATAATTAATTTGGCAAGATCATAAAGTTTCGGTATCATTCGACATAACTTTGCAGTAAAAGGTAAAAAATATGCAATTAAGAACATTTTTAGGTGCAGTTGTTTTAGCATTAAGTTTAACTTCTTGTTCAACAGTGCAAAAAGTCGTCTATCGTATTGATGTTCCACAAGGTAACTATTTAGAAGCAGCGACTGTGGCGCAAGTTAAACCAGGCATGACCGCACAACAAGTACAATATCTGCTTGGCACACCAGTTTTAATCGATCCTTATAGTAACCTAACTTGGTATTACGTCTTCTTACAACAACACTCTTACCAAAAACCTGAACAACACACGTTTACGGTGAAATTCGATCAAAACGGCTTAGTAAGCAGTGCAGAATTAGATAAGCCATTACCTGAAGTGGCAAAACAAGACGAAAATAATACTATTATCAGCACACCTGAAAACGCAGATAAGAAAAGCTGGTGGAAATTCTGGTAATCATAAAAAAATAACACCTGCTTGCCATATCAAGCAGGTTCGTTGTATTACAAGGGAATGAAAATGTCAAAGATTCTATTAGTTGATGATGATATTGAACTAACAGATTTACTTGCTGAAGTTTTACGACTGACTGGTTTTGAAGTTGAAGTTGCCAATAATGGTCAAGAAGCGTTAGACAAGCTAAATGCAAGCCACCAGTTAGTTTTATTAGATATCATGATGCCTGTATTAAACGGCATTGAAACACTCAAGAAAATTCGCCAAACATCAAATGTCCCTGTGATGATGCTTACCGCACGTGGTGAAGAGATCGATCGTGTTCTTGGGTTAGAACTCGGCGCCGATGACTATTTACCAAAACCATTTAACGATCGTGAACTGGTTGCTCGTATTAAAGCCATTTTACGTCGTGCTACACCAGCAGAAAAAGAAAATACACAAAATTCGACCGCACTTTCATCAGAAGAAAATACATTAGAATTCTGTGGTTTAGTGCTTCATTCTGGTCTTCAACAAGCTTCTTATAACGGTCAAGATCTTGGTCTAACCGGCTCTGAATTTGCTCTACTTCATAAACTGGTACTTCGCCCTGGACAAATTGTCTCTCGCGAAGAATTAAGCATGAATGTACTTGGCAAACACCTTTCTCCTTTTGATCGCTCGATTGATATGCATATGTCAAATTTGCGCAAAAAACTCCCAGAAAGAGACAATGGCTTACCATGGCTGAAAACGCTACGTGGTCGTGGTTACTTGTTGGTTTGTGAATAATGCTTATCAAGAAATTCAGCTTAAATCAGCTCACGATACGCACATTTACTGTTTTTTGGTTGGCATTCTTTGCCATGACCGCACTTTTGGTCGCACTCCCTTATTTTGATAGCCGCTTATATTCTGACTTGAATCAAAACGAAATATCGAGCTATCAAAAGAAACTCGTTGAATCCATTCGTAACAATAGAATCACCGGTATCCTCGCTGGCGTACCAGTGCTTCCAACCGATAAATTTGACTCTGCTCGTCCTGTCATCATGACGCCGGAAAAAGAAATTTTTGGTGCTTTAGGCGAAGAAAGAATGCATATTGCTCAGTTCGCCCAAGAGTCAAGTAACTTTGCCCAACCACAACGTAAAACCTTTAAAGATATTCAAATTGCAGGCCCCTTTAAAGTCTATATTGGTGATTCCGACCAAGCCTCCGAATTATTCTTTGTGTCTAGAGCAAATGGTCAACAAGAAATTTTACGATATATGCTTGACCACCCTTGGGTCTTATTGCTCTTGACCTTAATTATTACAACCCCTTTACTTTGGTGGTTTACTCATACTATCGTCAAACCAATTACCAATTTACAAAAGGCGGCTAATAGCGTGGCGTTAGGAAACTTTAAGGTTGATAATGAATTAGTGAATCATGGTCCAGCAGAATTACGAGAAGTAGGACAAAGCTTTAACAAGATGTCGATTGCGATTGATAATCTGATTTCAAACCAACACAATCTACTTTCATCTATTTCTCATGAATTAAAAACACCGTTGACGCGTTTGCAACTTTCCACTGCTCTGGTTCGTCATCAAACAGGGGATATTGAACCAGTTAAACGCATTGAGAAAGAAATACAACGAATGGATAAAATGATCAGCGAGTTGTTACTCATTTCTCGCCAACAAATGCATTCTCAAATGGAGCATAATTTATTTCCTATTAATCAGCTTTGGGATGATGTGATCAAAGATGCCTTATTTGAAGCTGAGCAGCGCAAGATCGCCTGCGATGTCAATATTTCTATTTTACATCCTGAAAAACATATGATTTACGGCAACCTAAGCTTGCTTACCAGTGCGATTGAAAATATTATTCGAAATGCACTGAAATATACGAAAGATCGTATTTTCTTAACCATTGATTTACATAAAAATGAGCAGGATGATAATTGCCTACAAATTCGAGTAGATGATAATGGCTTAGGCCTACCACCAGAAGAGTTTGATAAAATCTTTAAGCCATTCTATCGAGTCGATGAAACTAGAACTCGAGCCACTGGCGGAACAGGATTAGGTTTAACGATTGTCTATAATGTTGTAAATGAGCACCATGGAAAAGTATGGGCTGAATCCAGCAATTTAGGCGGACTTGCCGTCACGATTCAACTTCCATTATGGAAACAACATTAATTCAAAAATAAAAGGCGATATTTTCATATCGCCTTTTTCTTATTTAATTTTCACTCGTTTTAATCGCAATGCATTGGATAACACAGAAAGCGAACTCATTGCCATGGCTGCCCCTGCCAAAACAGGACTTAAGTAGCCTAATGCCGCAAGTGGAATACCTAGCACATTATAAATCAAGGCAAAGAATAAATTTTGTTTGATATTCTTTAATGTTGCTCGGGAAATCATTAATCCATCAACTAACTGATCGACTGAATGCTGCATAAGTGTCGCCGATGCGGTTTGCTCTGCAACATCAGACCCGGATTTCATCGCAAAGCTTACATTAGCCATCGCTAACGCTGGTGCATCATTTACACCATCACCAACCATTGCTACCACTTTACCTTGCTGACGTAATGTCTCAATGTAGGCAGCTTTGTCACGTGGACTACAATTACCTTTCGCAGTTTTCACACCGACTTGTTGGGCAACATAATCAACGACAGATTGCTGATCGCCACTCATTATCACCACATCAATATTATGTTGATGTAAACGCTGAACCGCTTGCAAACTATCCTCTTTCAGACTGTCTGCTAATGCAAATGCACCGATTGGGTTGCCATCTACAGATACCGCAACAATACTCGCAATTTGCCAAATTTGAGGCATATTATCTGGTAAGGTTAATTCACAATAAGCCGGCTTACCGACTTTAACCAAACCTATTCCATCAATATGAGCAGAAATACCCTGCCCCACTTCGGAATGAACTGAAAGTGCGGTCGGAATTTCAAGTGATTTTTCCTGAGCCGTCAGGACTATTGCTTTAGCTAAAGGATGATTGGCATTTTGCTCAACGGAAGCTGCAATA
The DNA here is from genome assembly GCA_963548985.1 of uncultured Haemophilus sp. Classification (GTDB taxonomy): domain Bacteria; phylum Pseudomonadota; class Gammaproteobacteria; order Enterobacterales; family Pasteurellaceae; genus Haemophilus_D. The sequence continues at coordinate 7,980 of CAUUXN010000004.1, forward strand.
CGATATAAATCTTCCTCAGAATAGACCGCACTTTGTGGCTGCCAAACCTCTGCTATTTTGAGCTCTCCTTGAGTTAGCGTTCCTGTTTTGTCTAATACCACCGTATCCACATGAGCCGCCTCTTCCATAGATGCCGCATCTTTAAACCAAATCCCTGCATTTACAGCTTTTCCCATACCGACCATTATGGCAGCAGGTGTAGCAAGCCCTAACGCACAAGGACAAGCGATAACTAACACAGCAACCGCATGAATTAAAGCGGTTACCCAATCTCCTTTTATCCACCAGGTTAATCCAAATGTTATCGCAGAAATTAATAACACGGCTGGCACAAATACAGCAGCAACTTTATCGGCAAAACGAGCAATCGGTGCTTTTGTACCTTGCGCCTCGGAAAGTGCTTTCATCATATCGCCCAATAGGGTTTGCTGACCGAGTTGATTGGCTCGATAAATAAGGCTACCTTGTGTCACCATTGCCCCCGCAAGCACAGGACTTTGAGACATTTTTTCTAATGGTTGAGATTCACCGGTTAAATGACTCTCATCGCACCAACCACTCCCCTGTTCAACTACGCCATCAGCTGCAATACGTTCACCTTGATTAGCCCTTAAAATATCGCCTATTTTTACTTGATCGAGAGGAATCGTTTCCCAACGATTTTCACGTTGAACACTCACTTGTTTTGGGGTGAGCTGTAATAATAGCCCTAAACTATTTAAGCTTTGTTTCTTCGTTCTTTCCTCAAGAAATTTCCCTAGGCTGACAAAACCAATTACCATCACCGATGCTTCAAAATAGACATGAGATGCGCCATCATGTCCCATTGACTGATGATAAAAAAGCATAAAGACTGAATAGAGATAAATCGCCAACGTACCTGTACTCACTAGTACATCCATATTGGCTAAACCACCTCGAATACTACCAATCGCACCTTTATAAAAAGGAATGGCTAACCCTAGTTGCACAATGCTCGCAAGAACAAATTGCCACATTGGCGGCATCATCCAAGAATGATGATTAAACATCATCCCGATCATTCCGATTAAAAAAGGAATGTTAATGAACAAAAGCAACCATAAACGTGGACTAATCTTCGTTTCATTGGGCGTGCTAGGCAACACATTTTGCTTTAGAATGCCATTAAATCCCGCTTTTTGAATAATTGTTAAAATATCTTGTTCTGAAGCCTGAGATGAATCAAATACTACATGGGCTTCCTCCGCAGCAAAATTCACACCTGCGTCAGAGACAAAATCTTTTCGATTCAACACCTTCTCAATCCTATTAGCACAGGATTGGCAGGTCATCCCCTCGATTTGAATGGCTATTTTTTTATTCTGTTGCATAAAAACCTGCGTCTTCAATTGTTTCAATTAATTGTGGAATACTGACCGCACTTTCATCAAAGGTAACTACTGCTTTACCGTCATCAAGTGTCACTACGGCTTTTTCTACGCCATTAAGCTCTTCCAATACTCTAGTGACGCTTTTCACACAACCACCACAAGTCATTCCTGTTACATGTAATGTAATTGATTTCATATTTACTCCTTAATTATTGATATAGATTGAAATTAAGCTTACTATAAACCTTAACATAAGGTTAAGGTCAAGGATTTTTTATGAACATTAGTGAAGTGGCAAAATTAGTCGGTTTATCAAGTAAACAAATTCGGGATTATGAAAAGTCCGGCTTATTAAAGACTGCACAGAGAAGCCTTTCTGGTTATCGCCATTATGAAGAAAAGGATTTAGAACGACTACGTTTTATTCGTCACTCTCGAGATGTTGGGTTCTCACTCCAACAAATTCAACAGCTTTTGCAATTACAGGATAATCCCAATCGTAGTAGTCGAGAAGTTAAAGCACTTACGACGCAGCATATTAAAGCATTGAATGAGCAAATTCATCACTTGCAAAAAATGGTAGAGGAATTAGAACGATGGCATAACGCTTGTCAGGGCAATGATTACCCTGAATGCAGTATTTTGGAAGGATTAAAAGGATAAATTAATATTCCCAGCTTTCAGGATCAATGCCTAAATCACGCATGATCTCTTTGGCATTTTCAGGAATCTCATCATGGCGTTCTTTCATTAAATCTGCATCAGTCGGTAATGGCTGACCCGTAAAAGCATGTAAGAATGCCTCACAAAGCAATTCACTATTTGTTGCATGGCGCAAACTTTTTAACTGACGACGCGTACGCTCATTCGTCAAAATTTCCAATACTTTAATTGGAATAGAAACGGTAATTTTTTTGACTTGCTCGCTCTTTTTGCCATGCTCTGCATAAGGGCTAATATATTTGCCATCCCAGTTTGCCATAATGCACCTTAAATAACCTGATAATTCATCTGTATTTTAATGAAAAATAAGCAAAATGACAATCTAGACGGCTAAAAGTATAGCATGCTATTTCCCTTACATTCACTTACAAACATTTACAATAATTTGCAGAACTAAAAACCATTACCTTTGACTAAATGCCTGTTGCATTCGCAATACATTATTGTTATTTGAAGATAACGACATGTTTAATATTGAGGTCTATTATGTCAAAAAAACTTTTTGCTGAATTCTTCGGCACATTTTGGTTAGTGTTTGGTGGTTGTGGTAGTGCAATCTTTGCCGCTTCTGTCAACCTAGGTATCGGTTATGTGGGTGTTGCATTTGCCTTCGGTTTAACCGTATTAACCATGGCTTATGCTGTAGGTCACATTTCTGGTGGTCACTTTAACCCAGCTGTAACACTTGGTTTAGTGGCTGGCGGTCGTTTCTCTGCGAAAGATGCTCTTCCATACATTGTTTCTCAAGTAGTAGGTGGTTTGGCAGCAGGTGCAGCACTTTATCTTATCGCATCAGGTAAAGCGGGATTTGATGTAACTGCAGGTTTCGCATCTAACGGTTACGGTGATCATTCTCCTGAAGGTTATTCTTTAGAAGCGGTATTTGTAGCAGAAGTATTATTGACTGCATTCTTCTTATTAATCATCATGGGTTCAACGCATAAAAATGCAGCTGCAGGTTTTGCGCCAATCGCAATTGGTTTAGGTTTAACTTTAATCCACTTAATCAGCATTCCTGTATCAAATACCTCTGTAAACCCGGCTCGTAGTACTGCAGTTGCAGTATTCCAAGGCACTTGGGCTATCGACCAATTATGGTTATTCTGGGTTGCACCAATTATCGGTGGTGTTTTAGGTGGTATTATCTACCGCACTTTATTAGCGAAAAATAACTAAGATTTCGTTTCATAAAAAAGAAGGCATCGTGATGATGCCTTCTGTTTTTATCTTTTATTGTGTAATACAAATAGATAAATAAAAACCACCTTTCGGTGGTTTCAGTCAATTATAAGGTTTTTGCAAGATCTTTTAGGAAAACTTTAAACTCTTTGCCCAATTTATCATGACGAAGACCGTATTCGACAAAGGCTTCCATATAGCCAATCTTATCACCACAGTCAAAACTTCTGCCCGTCATATGAAATGCTTCAACGACCTCTTTCTCAATAAGCATATCAATTGCATCCGTTAATTGGATTTCATCACCTACACCAACTGGTGTTTTTTCTAATAAATCCCAAATCGCAGCAGAGAAAACATAACGACCTACCACTGCAAGATTTGATGGTGCCTCATCAACAGATGGTTTTTCAATGATGCTATTAATTTTAACGCTCTCACCACCTTTTAACTCTATGCCACCACAATCAGCAATACCGTAGCTACTCACTTCATCAGCAGCTACAGGCGCAACCATAATTTGGCTTGCTTGTGTTTCTTTAAAACGTTTAATCATTGCTGAAAGATTTTCTTTCTTTTGATTTGCCGTAAAATCCGCTAAAAGCACATCAGGTAACACGACTGCAAATGGCTCGTTTCCAACAACCGGACGACCACATAACACCGCATGACCTAAACCTTTCGCATTGCCTTGACGAACATGCATGATCGTTACATCTTTAGGGCAAATAGAACGCACTTCTTCTAGAAGCTGACGTTTAACACGCTTCTCAAGCATGGTTTCCAACTCAAACGACGTATCAAAGTGGTTTTCAATCGCATTTTTAGAAGAATGTGTGACTAACACGATTTCTTTAATGCCTGCTGCGACACACTCATTCACAACATATTGAATAAGCGGTTTATCCACAAGCGTTAACATTTCTTTTGGAATTGCTTTTGTTGCTGGCAACATGCGGGTGCCGAGACCGGCTACGGGAATAATTGCTTTCATTGATTTTCCTTTTTGTTTAAATATTCAATGACCACACTTCTGCAATACAAAAGTGCGGTCATTATTTATTAAATTTTGATAGATTTAAGTTGGAAAAGTTCCTTCTCTACCTCTATAACTCAAATTTCCGTTATCTAAAATCTGCAAACCAATGGGTTTAATTTTTGAAAAAACGTTAATTAAATTATAAATAGAATGTAAAACATTCATAAAACTCTAGGTCTAAGATGCCTCATCTATATGTTCATCTTTTGACTGCAGAATTCGTTGGTAAATTTCCTCTCGGTGAACGGATACTTCTTTAGGCGCTTGCACACCGAGTTTGACTTGGTTTCCACGTACACTCAAAACCGAGATAGAAATATCGTCTCCAATGAGAACACTTTCGCCAACTTTTCGAGTTAAGATTAACATCTTTTATCTCCTTAGTTTGCATTTATTAGATATCCCTATCAATCAAGTAAAGATCGGCATCCCACCGACCTGCTTGTACTACAGATTATTGCTTAACCAGTTTTGTGCGACAGTTAATGCTAGATTCACATTTTCTGGTTGGGAGCCTCCTGCCATTGCCATATCAGGGCGACCACCGCCTTTCCCGCCAACTTGCTGAGCCATTAAATTCACTAGCTCACCAGCTTTCACTTTAGTAGTTAAATCGCTTGTTACGCCAACGACGAGGTTGACTTTATCATCTAAAATAGATGCAAATACAATTACGCCTGAACCAAGTTGATTTTTTAAATCATCAACCATCACACGTAACGATTTAGTTTCAATTCCGTCTAGTTGATGTACGATTACAGAAACATCATTAATTTTAACCGCACTTTTCACTAAATCGGACCCCGCTTGCATTGCGGCTTTTTCTTTTAATCCTTGTAATTCTTTTTCTGCTTTCTTCGCTTTATCTTGAAGTTGCTGAATTTTCTCAACAAGGGTATTAACGTCAGATTTAAATAAATCTGCACTTTGAGCAAGAATGCGTTGTTGATTATGTAACCAATTAATTGCATTTTCACCCGTTACCGCTTCAATACGACGAACACCTGCTGCAACTGCAGTTTCCGCCACAATTTTAAATAAACCGATATCACCAGTACGTTTAGCATGAATGCCACCACAAAGTTCAACGGAGAAATCACCCATTGTTAAAACACGTACCACATCAGCATATTTTTCACCGAATAACGCCATTGCACCTTTTGCTTTTGCCGCTTCGATATCCATTACGTCCGTTTGAACCACATAATTCTCACGTACTTTTTGGTTTACCAACGTTTCAATTTCGTTAAGCTGTGCTTTGGTAATCGCTTCCGGATGAGCAAAGTCAAAACGTAATGCTGTATCGGATACTAATGATCCTTTTTGCACTACATGGTGACCTAAAACTTGACGCAATGCGGCGTGTAATAAGTGTGTTGCAGAATGGTTAAGTGACGTTTGATGACGTCTTGCTGCATCCACAACCGCATTGACTGTTTGTCCGACTTTTAAACTGCCTAGTTCTAACTCACCAATATGACCAAATACTTGACCATATTTTTGAGTATCTTTTACATTAAACTGAATACCTTGAGAGGTTAAATAACCACTGTCACCAATTTGGCCACCCGATTCTGCATAAAATGGAGTGTTTTCTAAAATTACCACAGCGCTTTGGCCTGCAGTAATACTCTCTACTGATTTACCATCATGGAAAAGTGCGGTCACTTTGGCTAAAGATTCTGATTCAGTATAACCTTCAAATTTCGTTTCACCTTCTACACGAATAACATTGTTGTAATCCATGCCGAATTGGCTTGCAGATTGTGCGCGTAAACGTTGTGCTTCCATTTCACGCTCAAAACCTGCTTCATCAATTGCAATATCACGCTCACGACATACGTCTGCAGTTAAATCAAGTGGGAAGCCATAAGTATCATAAAGTTTAAAGGCTACTTCACCTGATAACACACCATCTTTCACTTGAGCTAGCGCATCATCTAATAAGCTTAATCCGCGCTCTAATGTACGAGCAAATTGTTCTTCTTCTAAACGAAGTAATTTTTCGACATTCGCTTGTTTTTCCTTAACTTCTTTGCCGGCTTCCGCCATGACTTCAATTAAGGTTGGCACAAGTTTGTAGAAGAATGCTTCTTTAGCACCTAACAAGTGACCATGACGTACCGCTCGACGGATAATACGACGTAATACATAACCGCGACCTTCGTTTGATGGAATTACGCCATCTGCAATTAAATAGGCACAAGAACGAATGTGGTCTGCAATTACGCGTAATGATTTATTGGTTAAATCTGTTGTTCCGACGATTTCAGCTGTTTTCGCAATTAATTTTTGGAAAATATCGATCTCATAGTTAGAGTTTACGTGCTGTAATACAGCAGAAATACGCTCTAACCCCATCCCAGTATCAACAGATGGACGTGGTAATTTTTCCATTGTGCCGTCTGCTTGACGGTTAAATTGCATGAATACCACGTTCCAAATTTCGATATAGCGGTCACCATCTTCTTCAGGTGAACCCGGAGGACCACCCCAAATGTGATCACCGTGATCGTAGAAAATTTCGGTACATGGACCACAAGGACCGGTATCACCCATTGCCCAGAAGTTATCTGATGCATAAGGTGCACCTTTGTTATCACCGATACGAATAATACGCTCTGCTGGCACACCGACTTCTTTATGCCAAATATCATAAGCTTCATTATCAGTTTCATACACGGTTACCCATAATTTTTCTTTTGGTAACCCGAGCCATTGTGGAGAGGTTAAAAACTCCCACGCAAAATTAATCGCATCATGTTTGAAATAGTCGCCAAAGCTGAAGTTGCCTAGCATTTCAAAGAAAGTATGGTGACGCGCCGTATAACCGACGTTTTCTAAGTCATTATGCTTACCGCCTGCGCGCACGCAACGTTGTGCAGTTGTCGCACGTGAGTAAGGACGTTTATCCATACCAAGGAACACGTCTTTAAATTGGTTCATACCGGCATTAGTAAAAAGCAATGTCGGATCATTTTCAGGCACAAGTGAACTACTTGCGACGACCTGATGCCCCTTGCTATGGAAAAAATCAAGGAATGACTGTCTAATTTCTGCTGTTGTTTTCATTGATAAAACCTTGTGTCTCTATCTCGATCACGATTTATAAAAAAGCTCACTATTCTTGCATATTTTGACCTAGAGAAAAAGGCTTTTTCACTGATCTTAAAAAAGAAAACCGCACTCTACTGCATTAATTGAGAAGTGCGGTTAAAATTTACGTTATTTTAATAGGGCTAAAAATAATTTTTGATCACTATTCGTCGCGAAGTGGCACAACCAACATATCAATTTTAATAGTATTCATAACTTGACGTGTTGAAGACATCAATTTACTCCAGAAATCTTGGTGATGACCTGTCACTAGTAGATCTACATCATACTGATCAATAGCGTCTGTCAAAACTTGACCTAAATCACCGCTACCGCTCAATTTTTCTTTTATTGGATAACCCGCATGTTCCGCTAAATTAATTAGCGCTTTTTGGGTTTCGCTCGAGATTCTATCTTGCATTGATGACATATTGACATCAATTAAACCAGTATAGAGATCCGAGAAGTTTACATCTACATGAATAATGGAAAGTTGCGCATCATTACGTTTTGCAATTCCCACGGCTTTTTTGAGTAGAAATTCACTTTCGTCAGAAAGATCTACCGCAACTAAAACGTGTTTGTACATAATCGACTCCTTACTGATTTGATTGGTCTTTTTTATCTAACAGTATATTAGCAGCTTAACTGCACAAAAAACTTGCACTAGATCACATTTTTGAGAATTCTTCTCAATTTTTCATTAAATTTTCAATATCATCGATTTCTTTTGGAGCCGCTGCGGTCAGATTTTTATTGCCATATTCTGTCATGAGCAAGTTATCCTCGATACGCACGCCAATGCCTTTATATTGAGCAGGCACATCCGCCTCTTCTGAAATATAAATACCTGGCTCAACAGTAATGATCATCCCCACTTCAAGCGTGCGGCTACGATCATCATCATAGCGGCCAACATCGTGCACATCCAAACCAAGCCAATGGCCTAAACCATGCATATAAAATTGACGATAAGCTTTTTCTTCAATCAGCTTATCTACATCCCCTTTCAGAATGCCTAAATCCACCAAGCCTTGAGTTTTAATACGGATCACTTCATCATTCGCCAGTTTAATTGAATTACCAGGCACTAATAACTCAATCGCGCGTTTTTGTGCTTTTAAAACTAATTCATAAATCTCACGTTGTGGCTGAGTAAATTTACCATTTACAGGGAATGTGCGAGTGATATCGCCTGCATACATAGCAAATTCACAACCAGCATCAATTAACACAAGATCGCCATCTTTTAATGGTTGATCATTTTCGGTGTAGTGCAAAATACAGGCATTATCACCACCAGCAATAATTGAGTTATAAGATGGAAATCTTGCGCCATGACGATTAAATTCATGCAGAATTTCGCTTTCAATTTCATATTCAAAACGATTTGGACGAGTCACTTGCATCGCTTTAATATGTCCGAATGCAGTAATCTGTCCTGCTTGCTGCATTAAGCGAATTTCATTCGGTGATTTGATTAAGCGCATTTCACTTAATATTGGCTGCCAATCAAAAACAGCATAAAATTTCACCGCACTTTCAGCTAATAATTTATCGCCCCAAGGATGACGATCGGCCACATGATAAAGTGCGGTCAATTTTTCCGTTAATTTTGGAAACTCTGTTTTAAAATCATCGATAGAATAGGCTTCATCAACATTGAGTTTTTGCGGTGCGCGCTCAACGCCTAATCGGCGACCATTCCAGGTTTCAAGCAAAGGATCTCGCGGACGAAGAAAGACAACCGCCTTTTCAGCCTCTTCCGTCTTAATCAATAACAACGCTGCATTTGGCTCATTAAATCCCGTTAAATACCAAAAGTAACTGTCTTGACGGAAAGGAAAATTGCAGTCGTTATTACGACGTTTTTCAATTTCGGAAAATAGCAATAAAGCAGAATTTGGCTGCATTTGTGCGAATACTTTTTGACGACGTTCTGTAAATTCCTCTTGCGGTAATGCCGCCATGTATGCGAGATCCATGTTTCGTTCCTTTTAATGTAATATCGGTTTTATTTCTTGTGCATCATCGTTGAAATGGGTGTAAAACAGCATGGCAATGGTGCGAACATATTCAATAATTTCTTCTAAGGCTTCGGCAAGCTCTTCTTCATCATCATCTTCTTCATAACCAAGCTGACAAATATCTTGTAAATCATCTACCGCTTCGCCAATTTCGCCTTTTTCTTTACCCAATTCAGTCTGAACAAGCCCTAAACCCAGTAAAAATTGGTTTGCCCAGTCTGATAGACTGTCTGCACGTGCAAACACGCTCTCATCTTCGGTTAAGCCTAATTCAAAATCAAATCCTTCTACATCCCCTAAGGTTTTACCAATCTGTTCATAGATTTCGGTAATCGGCTGAATTAATGCGGTTGGATAGGCGTGGTTATCGTTACTGAATTGATATAAAAGCGGTAACCAGCTTTGATCTTTCAGTCCACCACAAATTAAGCCGCTCAAAAAGCCATGTAATTCAGTTGCATTAATACCAATACCGGCAGATTTGAGTTGTTGATTAAGTTCAGTTTGGGAAATTGTCATTGTTATACCTATAAAATCATCGAAAACCACTAAAGTGTAGCACCACACAAATAAAAATGCGATCGCATTTCTATAAAGAAAAACGATCGCACTTTCTTTTGCAAAGGGGAATTACATCATTCCGCCCATGCCTCCCATACCGCCCATGCCGGCAGCACCTAAATCGGCTTTATCATCTTTTGGAAGGTCGGTCACCATACATTCTGTGGTAATCATTAAGCCTGCTACAGAAGCCGCGAATTGTAATGCAGAACGAGTGACTTTAGTTGGATCTAGAATACCCATTTCGATCATGTCGCCATACTGTTCAGTACCTGCGTTATAACCAAAGTTACCTTCGCCATTTTTAACCGCACTTGCCACAACAGATGCTTCTTCACCTGCGTTAGTGACGATTTGACGAAGTGGCGCTTCCATTGCACGTAATGCAAGTTTGATACCTACATCTTGTTCTTCGTTATCACCTTTTAAGGTTGCCGCTACTTTGGTTGCAGCACGAACTAATGCAACACCACCACCAGCAACGATACCTTCTTCAACTGCTGCACGAGTTGCGTGTAATGCATCATCCACACGATCTTTTTTCTCTTTCATTTCAACTTCAGTTGCTGCACCAACTTTGATTACAGCGACACCGCCGGCAAGTTTAGCCACGCGCTCTTGAAGTTTTTCTTTGTCATAATCAGAAGTTGATTCTTCGATTTGTTGACGAATTTGCGCTACGCGACCTTTTATTTGCGCTTCATCACCCACACCATCGATAATCGTGGTATTATCTTTGTTGATGACAACACGTTTTGCTTGACCTAAATCTTCTAATGTCGCTTTTTCAAGTTCCATACCGATTTCTTCAGAAATCACGGTACCAGCAGTTAAGATCGCAATATCTTGTAACATTGCTTTACGACGATCACCAAAACCAGGTGCTTTCACTGCTGCCACTTTCACGATACCGCGCATGGTATTCACAACTAAGGTTGCAAGCGCTTCACCTTCAATGTCTTCAGCAATAATTAATAATGGTTTGCCCGCTTTTGCGACACCTTCTAATACTGGAAGTAATTCACGGATATTTGATACTTTTTTATCCACTAAAAGAATGTATGGGTTATCTAATTCAACGGTTGCTGTTTCTGGTTTGTTGATGAAATAAGGTGATAAGTAACCACGATCGAATTGCATCCCTTCCACAACAGCTAATTCATCATCAAGACCTGTACCATCTTCTACGGTAATCACGCCTTCTTTACCTACTTTTTCCATTGCTTGAGCAATTAATTGACCCACAATGCTGTCAGAGTTAGCCGAAATTGTCCCTACTTGCTCAATTTCTTTAGAGGTTTCGCAAGGTTTAGATAAATTTTTAAGCTCAGAAACAACCGCACTTACCGCTTTATCGATACCACGTTTTAAATCCATTGGGTTCATGCCTGCAGCTACCGCTTTTAAGCCTTCATTTACGATAGCTTGAGCTAGAACTGTTGCGGTCGTTGTACCATCACCTGCTGCATCATTGGCTTTAGAGGCAACCTCTTTCACCATTTGTGCACCCATGTTTTCAAATTTATCTTCTAATTCAATTTCACGTGCGACAGACACACCATCTTTAGTGATAGTTGGTGCGCCAAATGATTTATCTAAAATGACATTACGACCTTTAGGGCCAAGGGTCACTTTTACTGCATCTGCTAATACATTCACGCCTTTAAGCATTTTTATGCGTGCATCGTTACCAAATTTTACGTCTTTTGCTGCCATTTTCTTTTTTCCTTAATTTAAATTATTCCACAATCGCCAAAATATCGTTTTCAGAAATGATTAACACTTCTTCAACATCGATTTTTTCACTTTTCACGCCATAACCATCATTGAAAATGACTGTATCGCCAACTTTTACATCTAAAGGTTGAACGGTACCATTTTCTAAAATACGACCTTTACCCACTGCCAATACTTTCGCACGGGTTGATTTAGTCGCCGCTGAACCGGTTAATACGATACCGCCAGCTGAACGAGTTTCTACTTCTTCACGTTTAATGATTACACGATCGTGTAAAGGACGAATATTCATGATTAATTTCCTTCTTATTAAAATAAAGTGTTTTAAATGTGGGGATAACTTTTTCGGTTTCAAGGGGATAAATAAAAAAATTTCACCCTAAAAAAATTTATGCGAGAAATGAAAATATCTCTTATACGTCTTATTTGAAATGTGATCCATGTCAAATTTATTTTCTATGTAAATTCCTATAATTACCTCAAATTAATTAACAACCAAAAAAGGTGATTAAAATGACTCAATACAGAAAAGAAGTGGATTTATTAGGTGAACGTGATGTGCCAGCTGATGCATACTGGGGTATCCATACCTTAAGAGCAGTTGAAAACTTCAATATTTCTAATGTAACCATTTCTGATGTACCGGAATTTGTTCGCGGCATGGTAATGGTTAAAAAAGCGACTGCCCTAGCGAATGGTGAATTAGGTGCTATTCCAAGTGATATTGCAAAAGCGATTGTGGCGGCTTGTGATGAAATTCTTACCACGGGGAAATGCTTAGATCAATTCCCATCTGACGTGTATCAAGGTGGTGCCGGTACTTCTGTGAATATGAATACCAACGAAGTAGTTGCTAACCTCGCGCTTGAAAAAATTGGTCATAAAAAAGGTGAATATGATGTTATTAACCCAATGGACCACGTGAACGCTAGCCAATCTACCAACGATGCATATCCTACCGGTTTCCGTATTGCAGTATATAACAGCATTTTGAAACTTATCGACAAAATCCAATACTTACATGATGGTTTCGATAATAAAGCAAAAGAATTTGCTAAAATTTTAAAAATGGGTCGTACCCAATTACAAGATGCGGTACCGATGACAGTTGGTCAAGAGTTTAAAGCGTTTGCCGTATTACTTGAAGAAGAAGTACGTAATTTAAAACGTACCGCTGGATTACTCCTTGAAGTCAACCTTGGTGCAACCGCAATCGGTACTGGTTTAAACACACCACAAGGTTATACAGAATTAGTAGTAAAACACCTTGCCGAGGTAACTGGATTACCTTGCGTACCCGCTGAAAACTTAATCGAAGCAACATCTGACTGTGGTGCTTATGTCATGGTTCATGGTGCATTAAAACGTACCGCAGTAAAACTATCTAAAGTATGTAACGACTTACGTTTACTCTCTTCTGGTCCACGTGCAGGTATTAAAGAAATTAACTTACCTGAATTACAAGCGGGTTCTTCTATCATGCCTGCAAAAGTAAACCCTGTTATTCCAGAAGTGGTAAACCAAGTTTGCTTTAAAGTAATTGGTAACGATACTACCGTTACTTTCGCATCTGAAGCGGGTCAATTACAATTAAACGTAATGGAACCAGTGATTGGGCAAGCAATGTTTGAATCTATCGACATCTTAACCAATGCTTGCGTGAACTTACGCGATAAATGTGTAGACGGTATTACTGTAAACAAAGAAATTTGTGAAAACTACGTATTTAACTCAATCGGTATCGTGACTTACTTAAATCCATTTATCGGTCACCATAATGGCGACTTAGTGGGTAAAATCTGTGCTCAAACCGGTAAAGGCGTACGTGAAGTTGTATTAGAAAAAGGTTTATTAACAGCAGAACAATTAGATGATATCCTTTCTGTAGAAAACTTAATGAACCCAACTTATAAAGCGAAATTAAATAAATAATCTCGCTGAGGTATAAAAAGAGCGGTCAATTTTGACCGCTCTTTTGTTTAATCTAAAACTATTATTCATATCCATAGAGTCGAGCAAAATTATCTACACTAGGATCTTTTTGCCAATGATATTCGGTGTGGTTAGCAATGTCTTGAGCTAAGTCATTGCCGTAATAATCAGCAATAAACCCAAGCACCATATCCATACCAGCAGAAACACCTGATGAAGTGTAAAACTTCCCCTCTTTCACCCATCTTGCAACAGCTTGCCATTTTACAGCTGGGCGACATTGTTTTACCCATTCAAAAGATTTTTTATTAGAAGTCGCTTTTAGGCTATCTAATAGCCCCGTACAAGCTAATAATGCTGAACCTGTACAAACACTGAGACAAATCTCTGACTCATCAATCCATTCACCAAGCTGATTAATAAATTGTTCATCTTTTACTAACTGACGGGTTCCCTGTCCCCCAACAACCAATAACACACTATGAGGTAATAAATGTTTTAGCTTTTCTGTTTCAATATAAAATCCTTGCTTACTTCGAATTAATCCACCAATTTGAGATACATAGTGAAGCTTAACATTAGGGACTCTTGCTAAAAACTCAATAGGCCCCATTAGATCTAACGTTTCATAGTCATCAAAGACAAGGCAATAAATGTCCATTTTATATCCTTCAATCTTAGAACCTTCAAGCTCACTACTCTTCTATGCCTAGGGCTTTCTTCACTGGAGAAAAACTTCGACGATACTCTGGTAAAGGGCCCAGTTCCGCTAATTTTTCCAAGTGTAATTTGGTTGGATACCCTTTATGTTGAGCAAAAGCATATTCAGGATATTTTTTATCTAATTCTTCCATTTCCTGATCGCGTGCGACTTTTGCCAAAATAGAGGCGGCACTAATTTCCGCCACAAGTGAATCCCCTTTCACTACCGCTTGAGCTGGTAAACCAAGGTTAGGCGGAATACGATTGCCATCTACCAATACAAAGTGCGGTTGAATTTTTAAGGCTTTTACGGCTCGATCCATGGCTAACATCGAGGCATGAAGAATATTTAATTCATCAATCTCAGCTGGCTCAGCTCGTCCCATTGCCCAAGCTAAGGCTTTCTCTTTAATTTCTGCTGCGAGTGCAAGACGTTTTTTCTCACTGAGCTTTTTAGAATCTGCTAAACCAGCAATCGGGTTATTCGGATCTAAGATCACCGCAGCCGTGACAACCGCCCCCACTAAGGGGCCTCGTCCTACTTCATCCACCCCTGCAAATAATTGATAACCCTCAGGATAAACAAAATCAGTCATGTTTTTGCTCCAATAAATCAATCACTGCTTGTGCGGCTTGGCTGTCCGCATCACATTGAATTAATTTGTGTAATTCAGTAAAGCGTTGAATTAAAACACTGCGAGATTTGACCGCACTTTCATCATCGCCCAAATACTGAGAAAGTTGTTCTGCTAATTTTTGCGGTTCGCAATCTTCTTGAATCATTTCTGGCACCAGTATTTCATCCGCTAATAAATTAGGCAATGAAATATATTTTGTTTTGACTAATCGTTTTGCCAAGAAATAGGTGAAAGGTTTCATTCGATAGCCCACCACCATTGGTGATTTACATAACATCGCTTCAAGTGCAGCCGTACCTGAAGCGAGTAAAGTGGCTTCGGCAGCAATCATCACTTGGCGTGCTTTACCATCAATTAAATGCATATCGAGATCAGGTGCAATCTGCGCCTTTATTTCCTCAAATTGCTGGCGACGTTTTTCATTCACGAAAGGGACTAAAAACTGCAAGTCTGGATATTTTTCTTTTAATAATAATGCGGTTTTTAAAAATGGTTCTGAGAGGAATCCAACTTCGCTCCCTCGACTCCCCACTAAAATAGCAAGATAACGTCCTTTTTCATCAATACCTAAGGTCTGGCAAGCTTCCGTTCTATTTGGTTTTAATGGAATCGCATCCGCCATGGTATGGCCAATAAAACGGCAAGGCACATTAAAACGATCATAAAAAGCTTTTTCAAAAGGAAGAAAAGCCAATACTTGATGGGTTGCTTTAGCAATTTTATAGATACGATTTTGGCGCCAAGCCCAGACAGATGGACTCACGTAATGAATGGTTTTAATCCCTTTTTCTTTTAATTTCAGTTCAACGGTAAGATTAAAATCCGGTGCATCAATACCGATAAATACATCCGGTTTAATAGCAGAAAGTTGTTCGATGACACTGCGACGAATTTTTAGCAATCGAGGCAAATGCTTGAGAACTTCTACTAACCCCATAACAGAGAGCTCTTCCATATCAAAAAAGCTTTCAAAACCTTGAGCAATCATTCTCTCACCGCCAATCCCGACAAACTTAGCTTGCGGATAGTGGCGTTTAAGCGCTTGAATGAGGCCTGCACCAAGAATATCACCAGAGACTTCACCGGCAATAATCGCAATAGTCGGATTTTCTTTTATCATTAAATTTACCCTAAAAAACGACCGCACTTTGAACAAATCATAGTGCGGTCTCTTTGTTATTCATCATTTTCTCTTAACGAGAAAAGAAACGTGAATTAACGAATAATGCCACGAGTAGAACGTTTGAAGAATTCCACAAAGAAACTAATTGCAGATTCTGTTTGCGCAATTTGTTCAATTTCAGGCAACACTTCTTCAAGGGTTTTACCACTGCGGTAAATCATTTTATAGACGTTACGAATCGCGTGCATGGTTGGTTTATCAAAACCACGACGTTTTAATCCTTCCAGGTTAACGCCGAAAGGTTGAGCATGGTTACCCTGAGCCATCACATAAGGCGGCACATCTTGGCTAACCATTGAACCACCACCTAGCATAACGTGTGCTCCGACGATCACAAATTGGTGAATCGCAGACATACCACCAACAATCACAAAATCATCCAATTCAACATGACCTGCAAGTGTTGCGTTATTTGCTAAGATACAGTTATTCTTGATTTGGCAGTCATGAGCAACATGTACGTTTACCATGAGTAAATTGTTATTACCAATACGTGTTACACCACCACCTTGGATAGTGCCGCGATGAATCGTCACATGCTCGCGAATACGGTTTCCATTACCAATAATGGTTTTTGTTGCTTCGCCCTTATATTTTAAATCTTGGTTCACTTCACCAATGCTGGCAAATTGATAAATCTGGTTATCTTCACCAATCACGGTATCGCCTTTCACGACAATGTGAGAATTTAAAACTGTACGTGCTTTAATCTCAACGCTCCCTTCAATAATACAGAAAGGACCGATAACAACATCTTCGCCAATAACTGCGCCATCAGCAACAATCGCGGTCGGGTGAATTTTTGCACTTGGGTGGATCATACTTACCCCTTAATTTTCTTTAATTATCGACGAGCACACATTAATTTGGCTTCACAAGCTACTTCACCGTTTACGGTTGCAATACCCGTGAATGCTGTAATACCACGACGTTCTTTTATCACTTGAACTTTCAATTCCATTTGATCTCCAGGTAATACTGGGCGTTTGAAGCGCGCTTCATCAATACCTGCGAAATAGAATAATTCGCCACCTTTTAATTCATGGGTTTTAAATGCAAGTAATCCCATTGCTTGTGCCAAAGCTTCAAGAATTAACACACCTGGTAAAATCGGTTCACTTGGGAAATGACCAGTAAAGCAAGGTTCGTTTACACTGATATTTTTAATTGCTTTTAACCACTCACCTTCTTTGTAATCCAACACGCGATCCACTAATAAAAATGGATAACGATGTGGCAATAAGGTCATAATTTCTTTTGCTTCAATCACTTTACTTACTTGATTCTCTGACACGACTAATACCTTTAAAATAAATAATAATAAAACATTGAGATTATACGATATTTCTGTATAAAAATAAAACGCACCCTAAGGTACGTTTTAAAATCTTAGCCAAGTTTTTTCTCAAGGGCTTTCAATCGTTTATTCATACCATCAATTCCCAAGGTAAGTGCGGCTGTTTTTCGCCACTCTTTATTGGTTTGTAGTGGAATGCCCGATGAGTATACGCCAGGCTCAGTAATTGGGCGCATCACCATACCCATGCCTGTCACGGTTACTTTATCGCAGATCTCCATGTGACCATTAATCACACTTGCTCCGCCAATTAAGCAATAACGACCTACTTTTAAGCTACCCGCCATAATCACACCACCAGCCACTGCTGTGCCTGTGCCAATATGAACGTTATGGGCAATTTGGCAAAGATTATCAATAATAACGTTATCTTCAATGACTGTCGCATCTAAGGCACCACGGTCAATACAAGTACAAGCACCGATTTCGACATTATTACCAATAATCACTTGCCCAACTTGTGGGATTTTCACCCAACGGCCACGATCATTCGCATAGCCAAAGCCATCACTACCAATGACTGCACCTGATTGAATTAAGCAATTTTGCCCAATTTCTACTTCATGATAAACGCTTACGTTTGCCCAAAGCTGTGTACCCGCGCCAATTTTTGTGAATTTACCAACAAAACAACCCGCGCCAATAATCACGTTATCGCCTAATAGAACACCTTCTTCAATAACGGCATTTGCACCAATTGATACATTTTCACCAATTGAAGCTTTTTCAGAAATAACCGCACTTGGGTGGATATTTTGAGCAGCTTTCGGCGTGGTATCCATATATTGAGCTAATACAGCGTAAGCAACATAAGGATCTTTGACGATAAGTAAATTACTTTCAGGTGAGCAAAACTCCACATCCGCTTCTGACACGACAAGAATACCTGCTTTAGATTCCGCTAATAAAGGACGGAATTTTGCATTAGAAATGAAGGTAAGCTGGTTAGGTTCTGCTTTTGACAGTGCGGCGATATTATTAACGACAACGTCGGCGTTACCACGAAGGGTACCGCCGACTTTTGCTGCTAATTCCTGTAAAGAATAGGATTTTTGCATTATGAGAACCTATTATTTTTTCTCTTCAGTTTTTGCTGGAGCTGCTTTTTCAGTTGCAGGAATAGATTTTAATACATCTTCAGTAATGTCTTTACCATCTACCGCAAATACTACAGAGTTAGCATCTAAAACATAAGTATAACCTTTTGCTTTTGCTAAGTTATTAGTTGCAACTTGAATGCTTTCTAATAATTTACCACGCTCTTCAGTTTGACGTTTTTCGTTTAACTCTTGGAACTCTGCCACTTTTTTATCTTGCTCTTCCATTAATTTATTTAATGCAGCTTCTTCATCTGAACCAAATTTAGTAATTTCTTCTTGGCGCTTTTGAATTTCAGCTTGACGTAAACGAGGTGCATCTTTTTGTAAAGCAGCCACTTTTGCTTCTACTTTTTTACGAGATGCTACGATTTTGTCATCAATTTCTTTCTTACTTGCAGCAAGTTTATCCGCCATTGGTTTGAATTCTGCATCTAACTTATCTGCTACAGCTTGACGATCCGGGTGGTTTTGGAATAAGTAACCCGCATTGATGAATGCGATATTTTCATCTGCAGCAGCAAAACCTGATGCAAGTGCAAGACCTAAAGAAAGTGCGGTAACTTTTACTACGTTTTTCATATTTGAATTTCCTTAAATTAGTTGAGTAAATATTTCTGTGTCAGCTAACTCACTGACACAGAACGAAGATTTTGACTTAAATAGAACGTAAAAGTTCAATTTATTAGAAAGAACCACCAATACTAAATTGGAATTGTTCTACATCATCATTTTCATATTTTTTGATTGGTTTCGCGTAAGAGAATACCAATGGTCCGATTGGTGATTGCCATTGGAAAGCTACACCAGTCGATGCACGGATTCGACCTGCTTTGCTGTAATCAGGTAATGTTGCATAAACAGGAGATGATTTTAAGCCTTCTTTATCTGATTTCCATTTTGTATTCCAAACACTCGCAGCATCAACGAAAAGTGAGGTTCTTACGCTATTTTGGCTTTTATCTCCAACAAATGGGGTTGGAACAATAAGTTCCACGCTTGCTGTAGCCATCGCGTTACCACCAACGACATCAGTACTTTGATACCATTGGCCATATTTGTCTTGATAAATCGCATTAGGACCTACTGCACCATAAGCAAAACCACGTAATGAACCGATACCACCCGCCGTATAAAGTTGATAGAACGGTACACGTTTACCACCTAAGCCATTTGCATAAGAAGCAGTTGCTTTTCCAGATAATACCCAGCGATGATCACGATCTAATGGGTAGAAACCTTGAAGATCAGCACTTAATTTATAATATTTATTATCAGATCCTGGAATGGTGACACGGCCACCTAAACTTGCTTTCACACCTTTAGTTGGGAAATAGCCACGGTTTAGGCTGTTGTAATTCCAACCAAATGAGAAATCAAAATCATTAGTTTTGATTGAGTTTCCAGTCAAATTCATTGACTTCATGTATAAATCACGGTTGTATTCATACGCGAAGTTACTGATTTTATTATAAGTATAACCTAATCCCACGTAATATGAGTTATTCTCATTAACTGGGAATCCTAATGTGACATTACCACCGTAAGTTGTACGTTTATAGGTTGATAAAGTATCACTTTTCGAGTTATCGTAAGTTTCATAGAATACGTTTCCACCTAAACTTACTCCATCTTTAGTAAAGTATGGTTCTGTATAACCCAAGTTTACACTTGTACCGTAGTCATTACGTGTACCTGCTAAACTTACCGCTGCACCTGTTCCCAAGAAATTGTCTTGTTTCACACTTGCTTGATAGCTGATACCACTTTCTGTACCATAACCGATACCAAAGTTAATACTACCGGTATTACGTTCTCTTACTTTATATACGACATCGACTTCATCATTAGAACCTTGAATTGGTTCAACACGATTTTCTACACTCTCAAAGAAACCCGTTCTATCTAAACGTACTTTACCTAACTCAACTAATTGAGAGTTATACCAAGTACCTTCTTGCTGGCGCATTTCTTGACGCAATGTGCTATCTGCAGAAACCGTATTACCTTCAAAGCGAACTTGACGAACAGATAAACGACGTCCCGCATCAACCACAAAGGTTAATGCTAATGTTTTATTCGCATCATCGAAAGTTGGTACAGTATTCACTGTTGCACTACCGTAACCACGTTCACCTAATTTATCTTTAATTAAGCTTTCAACATTTTGCACATCCGCACGACTGAATGTATCATTTAAGTGAAGTTCACCTAATAATGGTTGTAATTCATCAGCCATACCACCTAAGTTACCGACGATACGAGCAGAACTTAAATTGTATTTTTCACCTTCACTTACATCAATAGTGACATCTGCTTTTGTATGTTCTTCATTCAACTGAACATCTGTTTTTGTCACTCTTGCTTTTGCATAACCATTATTTTGGTAATAGTCTTGGATAGCTTGAATATCTTTATCAAATTGAGAACCATCAAACTTATTACCCCAAAGTTTCCACCAAGAATCAGGTTGAAGTTCCATTTGTTCTTGTAACTTACTGCTAGAAATCGCTTCATTTCCATTAAAAGTAACAGAACGAAGTTTTGCCGTATCATCTTCATCAATTTGAAGTGTAATTTCTGCACGGTTATTCGGTAAAGTTGTCACTATCGGATCAACTTTCGCATTATAACGACCTATACTCTTATAATGTTCTCTTAAGGTTTTCGCAAACTCTTCTAATTTCGCACGATTTAAGACATCACCACTTTTGAAACCATTTGCATCAAGGTTTTGTTTTAATGCTTCTGTTGGAATAACTGAGTTACCTTTAATATTCACTTCAGAAATAATTGGTTTCGCAATAACGCTCACAACTAATGCGTCGCCATCTTGGAAAGCTTTAACATCATCAAACTGTCCACTTACGAATAATGAACGTACAATATTGGCTACATCTTTATCCGTTACACGCTGACCACTACGAACAGGAAGACTTGCTAGAATTTGCTGTTCTAAGTCTCCTTGAGCACCGTCAACACGAATGTCTTTTGCTACAAATGGTGCCGCAAATACACTCGTTGTAGTACCGAATAATAAACTTGCGATTAGAAGTTTTTTCATCGACTTTATCCTATAAAAAACAATAGTTATAAACGTAAGAAATCATTAAAAAGCACAAAAATTGTTTGAATTAACAAAATTGTGAGCCCTATACGATAACTTAAATTTTGTACCCGTTCTGAAACAGGTTTTCCTTTGATAGCTTCCGCCGCCAAAAATACGAGATGTCCACCATCTAAAACTGGCAACGGAAATAAATTCATTATGCCTAAATTCACACTAATCAACGCAAGAAAACTTAAGAAATAAATCACACCTGCGTTAGAAGATGCGCCCGCACCTTGTGCAATTGAAATTGGCCCCGCCAAACTGGAAAATGAAAGCTCTCCACTAAATAATTTCCCGATTGCCTTCACAATAAACCAAGAAATTTGGCCTGTTTTTTCCATACCCTTTTGTAGGGCATCAAGAATACCATATTTTAATTCAGTTCGATACTGTTCGCCAACTTTTAAGAACGTCGGACTTAACCCAACAAACCATTTACCCTCTCGATTCTTCTCAGGTTGCAAGGTTTTGTCAAAAATTTCTTGATTACGTTCGATCTTGATTGTAAAAGGCTGACCTTGTTGTACCAGTGCGACAAAAGCTTTCCAATCAAGTGCCGTCGAATTTTCTGCTAAAATTTTATCGCCAACCAACAAGCCTGCTTTTTCAGCCGGTGAGTTCTCCACCACTTTTGATAAAGTCATCTCCACTTTACTTGAAACGGGATTGATCCCTAATGTTTCAAATGCTGTTTCTTTATCTGGCTCAAATGTCCAATTTTGCAGATTAATGGTTCGTTGATAAGGTTGGTCTTCACCAAAAGGCGTTAATGTGAGTTCAACAGAATCAGAACCTAACTTATCAGTGAGCAATAAATTAATGGTTTCCCAATCGGGTGTATTCTTTCCATCAATTGCTAAAATCTGGCTATTTGGTTCAATTTGAGCCATCGCAGCGGGAGAATTTGGCGTGACATTTTCAATGACTGGTTTAACACTCGGAATCCCAACAGAATAAATTACCCAATATGCCAAAATCGCAAAAATAAAATTGGCAAGCGGGCCTGCTGCAATGACAAAAGCACGTTGAGCAACAGATTTACTTTCAAACGCCTGCGATTTTAATTCTGCGGGAACTTCTTCATTTCGCCCGTCAAGCATTTTGACATAACCGCCTAGCGGAATAGCTGAAATGGCAAATTCGGTGCCTAATTTATCTGTGCGTCGCCAAATCACTTTACCAAAGCCAATCGAAAAACGATGAACTTTAATACCGCACTTTCTTGCAGCCCAAAAGTGACCGTATTCGTGTACGGCAACCAATACGGCAATTGCAACAATAAATGAGCCAAGCGACCACAAAAACGACATATTCTATCCCTATAAAACAAAGAAATAGAAGTATGTGAAGAATGGTACCGCTGCCGTTAGGCTATCAATACGATCTAAAATACCGCCATGGCCTGGAATTAATTGACTACTGTCTTTAATGCCTGATTCACGTTTAAACATACTTTCAGCTAAGTCACCCAATACAGAAATAGCCACAGTTGCTACAGAAAGTACAACAAAACCGCTCATTGCACGGCTACCTAATAAGGTTTCACCTGAGAAATGGATAAACACAAATGCCAATACCGCTGCGGTGATCATGCCACCAAATACGCCTTGCCATGTTTTTCCAGGTGATACTTTGGGTGCAAGTTTATGCTTACCAAAAGCTCGACCCGCAAAATAAGCACCAGAGTCAGCGGCCCATACTAATACAAACACATAAAGCAATAAGAATAAACCATGATGTGGATCAGCGGTATAATTATCTAAACGTAAACGTAAGACGGCTGCCACAAAAGGAATCAACGTAGAAAAAGCAAACAGAAGTTGTAAAGGAATATTTTTACCCCAAAACTTCGCTGAGCTTGGATAAGTCACCACTAACACCAATGCAAGTGCCCACCAACCAACAGAATTTAGCAATAAAAGCGGTAAGTAGTTTTCAAACACTCTCCCCGCATCTAAATAATTACCTTCATTGTAAAGCCAAAGGAAGATAAATGCGCCTAAAAATGCTGCGATACAAAGACGCGCCAAAGGATTTTTAAAACGAGCAAATTGAGCCCACTCCCAAATACCAAGTGTCGCCACAAAGCCTAAAGCTAGGGCAAAATAAAATGGGGTAAATAAGAACAAGGCACATAATACCAAAGCAATCAATACAATGGCTGATAATACACGTTCTTTAAGCATAAGTTCTCCGCTTATTCTGTCCCGCCAAAACGGCGATGACGTTGTTGATAGCAGGCAATCGCCTGATTAAAATCTTTTTCACTAAAATCCGGCCAAAGCACATCTAAAAAACACAATTCCGCATACGCAATTTGCCAAAGCAAGAAATTGCTAATACGTTGCTCACCGCTCGTCCGAATTAACAAATCGACTGGCGGCTCATCTTGTGTGACTAAATGTTGCTGGAAAAGTGATTCATTAATATCACTCACCGAAATCTCATTATTTTTTACTTTTTCAGCTAATTGTTGGGTCGCTTGAACAATATCCCAACAACCACCGTAATTCGCCGCAATATTTAAAGTCAGCGCGGTATTATTTTCTGTTAAATTTTCTGCTTTTGCGATCTTCTCTTGCAAATTATCACTAAAACGAGAAACATCACCGATAATCTTTAGACGAATATTATTTTTGTGTAATTTTTTAACTTCTCGATCAAGTGCTTGTATAAAAAGCGTCATTAATGCGCTTACTTCTTGCTCGGGACGATTCCAGTTTTCGCTGCTAAACGCATATAACGTCAAAAATTTAATGCCAGTTTGTCGTGCATAACTCACCGCACGGCGCACGGCTGCCACACCGTTTGTATGTCCAAAAATACGCAGCTTATTTTGTTGTTTCGCCCAACGCCCATTGCCATCCATAATAATGGCAACATGTTCAGGAATATTATTGTTATCAAGTTCTTTCATTCTAAAATATTCGGATTTTATGACCGCACTTTTGCGTATTCTACATCAACTTTTTAATCAGAGAATCGGCTAATTCACGAGCTTGCTTATCTACGGCTAATACATCATCAATGCTTGAAATGGTAGAAGATGGCATTTGCTCAATCGCTGCTTGGTTAATTTTTGCAATATCTGTAAATTTAATATAGCCATCTAAAAAGGCTTGTACTGCAATTTCATTTGCCGCATTCATCGCAGTTGTCGCATACTGCCCTTCTGCAAAAGCATCAATCGCTAATTTTAAATTTGGATAACGATTAAAATCAGGTTCAATAAATGTCAATTCTTTGATTTTAAAGAAATCTAATGGTTCCACACCACTTACGGTGCGATTTGGATAAGCCATGGTTTCCGCAATGGGCGTACGCATATCCGGGTTACCCATTTGAGCGATGACCGAGCCATCTACATAACGCACCATTGAATGAATAATAGATTGAGGATGAATAATCACTTCCATTTCATCTGCTGATGCATTAAATAACCAGCGTGCCTCAATGTACTCTAAACCTTTATTCATCATTGTGGCAGAATCCACAGAGATTTTTTTGCCCATTGACCAGTTTGGATGAGCAACGGCTTGTGCGGGAATTATATTCTCAAACTCGTTTAATGGCGTATAACGGAAAGGTCCACCAGAACCGGTTAAGACAATTTTACTGACCCCTAATTCTTTCAAAGGACAAAATCCAACCTTTTCTTGTGCCTCAGGCGGTAAGGATTGAAAAATCGCGTTATGCTCACTATCAACAGGCAATAATTTTGCTTTTGACTGCTTCACTGCATCAATAAAGATCT
>CAUUXN010000005.1:0-32562 GCA_963548985.1 uncultured Haemophilus sp.
AGGAATTTCAACCAGCTTTTAGTTGGATAAACCTTCTTAATAAGCGTGTCTAAAGAGAGTTTCCCTGCTCCCTGCGTAATTAAGATTAATAAAGTTACCACATAAATTAAGGGTAATTTATAACCATTATCACAAACGTTATAACCTGAATCGGCGTGAATGCTATACCACGCGACAGAGATTAAAACCGTTAAACTTAATGCACTAAAACGTGTTAGCACTCCAAATATCAGCAAGAATGGGAAAATTAATTCAGATCCCATTGCAACGTGCCAATTAATATCGGCTGGAATAAGATTAAATGGAAAAGGAAAACGATCTTGTATTTCAGTAAACCAATTTTGACCATTCCATTTTTCTAACCCTGCCTCTAAAAATTCCCATGCAAGAAAAAAGCGTAAAATCAATAAACTCACGCCGCTGCTGATACCTTGCATCTTACAATCTTTCATTTTTTCCTCTGATTGATTACCTATTTTATGAAACTATTTAGTTCATTATGGTAGGAAATGCTTCCTAGTTATTCTATTAGTCGGAGATAAGCCTTTTTTCTTACACTTTTTTCAAAAAATTGAAAATATTATTTTTTGTAAAAATGCAGATAACATTAAGGGCAAAGATTCTAATAATCTTCGCCCTTTTATCTTTTACTGATTAATGTAGTGATCAGCTAATTCAACAGTCCCCGATAGGTTTTTTTTGTTAAAACAGGCGCCAAACCTTGATTGTAACGATGTGGGCGAACAAAATTGTAATACATCACATAAGCTCTCACATCGTCCATCGCTTGCCCCAAGGTTATATAATCGCCCTCTTGCATCCATTCATATTTAAAGCTGCGAAACCAACGCTCCATTGGAGCATTATCACAACAGTTACCTCGGCGACTCATACTTTGAGTTACCTGAATGAAGGTTGAGCGGAATAGCTACACCTTGAGTTTGAAAAAATGGAAAATTGATGTGAAAAATTGCGAGGTTAAAGTTAGAATTTGAGGTAAAAGAAATGCCTTTCACAATTTTCATTCGGAAAGGCATTCAAATTTATGCGGTAAATTAGTCAATTTTCGGACTTTATGCAACTGCTACATAATACCGTAAAATGGCATCAGATAGTATGAAGTCTGATAGCATGATGAAGTCTCAGGATATGAAAATGGATAATATGAAGTCAGAAGAAATGAAAGCAAAAGAAATGAAAGCAAAAGAAATGAAGAAAAAAGCAAAAACAATGGGAAAAGCTAGAATGTAATGATTTAAGCCTAAAAAGAAAAACTGCGGTCAATGTGACCGCAGTTTTTGTATCAAAGTGAGATTATTGTTTACGCCACGTCGTGCCGTTAGGGCCGTCTTCTAACACAATTCCCATTGCAGTGAGTTCATTACGAGCCGCATCTGCAGCAGCCTAATCTTTAGCAGCACGCGCTTCGTTGCGTTGTTTGATGAGCGCTTCAATTTTTGCGACTTCATCATCGTCAGAGCCAGCTTGTAAGAATTTTTCTGGAGCTTGTTGAAGTAAACCTAAGATACCCGCTAACTCACGTAAACGCGCTGCAAGGCCATTGGCTTTTTCTGCATCTTCAGTTTTCAATTTATTGATTTCACGTGCCATTTCAAATAGGACAGAAAGGGCATTCGGCGTATTGAAATCATCGTCCATTGCTTCACGGAAGGCTTCTACAAAATTTTCACCGCCTGAAGCGACCGCACTTTGATCGGTGCCACGTAAAGCCGTGTACAAACGTTCTAATGCACCTTGTGCTAAGTTCAGGTTTTCTTCGCTGTAATTGAGCTGGCTGCGATAGTGTGCGGTTAATAAGAAATAACGCACCGCTTCTGCATTGTAATGGTTTAATACATCACGAATGGTGAAGAAGTTGCCGAGGGATTTCGACATTTTTTCTTTATCCACCATAATCATGCCAGAATGGATCCAATAATTCACATATTGACCACCGTGAGCACAGCAAGATTGGGCAATTTCATTTTCGTGGTGTGGGAACATTAAATCAGAACCACCACCATGAATATCAAAATGTTCACCAAGTTGTTTGCAGTTCATTGCTGAACATTCAATGTGCCAACCTGGACGACCCGCACCCCAAGGTGATGGCCAGCTTGGTTCGTTTTCTTTTGACATTTTCCAAAGCACGAAATCCATTGGGTTTTTCTTGATTTCATTAATTTCAATACGTGCTCCAGCTTGTAATTGGTCGAGATCTTGGCGTGATAATTTGCCGTATTCCTTAAAGCTTTCTACATCAAACATCACGTCGCCATTGTCTGCAACATAAGCATGACCACGTGCAATCAGTTTTTCCACAATCTCAATAATTTCTGGAATATGATGCGTCGCACGAGGCTCAAAATCTGGACGTAGTACATTTAACGCATCAAAATCTTTATACATTTCTTGCACCATGCGATCTACAAGTTGATCGCAGGTTTCTTTGTTTTCTAATGCACGTTTAATGATTTTATCATCCACATCAGTGATATTACGCACATAAGTTAAATCGTAACCTAAAGAACGTAAATAGCGGGCAATCACATCAAAACATACAAAGGTACGGCCATGGCCAATATGGCATAAATCGTAAACGGTCACGCCGCACACATACATACCCACTTTTCCTTCATGGATAGGTTTGAACACTTCTTTTTCTCGAGTGAGGGTATTAAAGATCTTTAACATATTTTTTCTCTTCTGATTGGAATCCGACCGCACTTTTTCTGCTCATGGTGGCACTTTCTCGCCATTTGTGAAATAATGAACGCCTTAATTTTCAAGAGGAAAACAACATGGTTACATTACACACAAATTTTGGCGATATTAAAATTAAACTTGATTTTGATAAAGCGCCAATCACTGCAGAAAACTTTTTAAATTATTGTAAAAACGGTTTCTATAATAACACAATTTTCCATCGTGTTATTGATGGATTTATGATCCAAGGTGGTGGTATGGAAAGCGGAATGCGTGAAAAAGCAACAAACGCACCGATCCAAAATGAAGCCAACAATCGTTTAAGCAATAAACGTGGCACAATTGCCATGGCGCGTACCTCTGATCCACATTCTGCAACGGCACAATTCTTCATTAACGTGGCAGATAATGACTTCTTAAACTACCGTTCAAAAGAGATGTTTGGCCGTGAAGTGGTACAAGAATGGGGCTATGCCGTATTCGGTGAAGTGGTTGAAGGCATGGATGTGGTTGATAAAATCAAGAAAGTAAAAACCGGTAATAAAGGCTTCCACCAAGATGTTCCGACCGAAGATGTGGTGATTACATCGGTGTCTGTAGAATAATTAATTCGGTGTGTGGATGCGTAATCTACACACCTTTTTTCTTAAGTGAAATAACGCAATGCCTTTCTTCGATACTCATACTCACCTTGATTATCTTCATCATGACACTGGTGAGCCATTAGCTCAGCTCGTGGATAACGCTAAGCAAGCAGATGTGCAGAAAATCTTGATTGTGGCAGTAAAAGAGTCGGATTTTAAAACGATCCAAAATATGACCGCACTTTTCCCTGAGCATCTTTATTGTGGGCTTGGGTTGCATCCTCTTTATATCAAAGAACATCAAGAGCATGATTTAGAAACATTGGATAGGGCATTATCTGTACGTAATCAAAATTGTACAGCTGTCGCTGAAATAGGCTTAGAATGTGCGATTCCAGATTTATTGACGGATGAATTATGGCAAAAACAACAACACTTTCTGGAGAGTCAGCTTTATTTAGCGAAGAAATATAATCTTTCTGTAAACTTGCATAGTAGAAAATCTCATGAGCAATTATTCCGTTTTTTAAAACAAGCCAATTTACCAAAATGTGGTGTCGTGCATGGTTTTTCTGGAAGTTATGATCAAGCAAAACGATTTGTGGATTTAGGCTATAAAATTGGTGTAGGCGGCACTATTACTTATGAGCGGGCGAATAAAACGCGCCAAGCGATTACGAAGTTGCCATTAGAGGCGTTGGTACTAGAAACGGATACACCAGATATGCCCGTGTTTGGCTTTCAAGGGCAACCTAATCGACCAGAGCGAATAGTTCACACCTTTGAGGTGTTATGCCGTTTAAGAAGTGAAAATGCTGAAGTGATTAAAGAAACGGCTTGGCAGAATAGCTTAACCTTATTCGGTTAAACCTTAAAACGATAAATCACTTGATTGGCTGAACCACGCCAAACTAAGCTTGGGTCAGCCTGTTCTTGTATAAATTTTCCATCAATAAGTACGTCAATATAAGGCAACATTTGACGTTGATAATCATCAAGTTCGTCGAGTTTATATCCCGTCCACACCCAAATGTCCTTATCGGGGCATTCTTTTTTTACCCGTTTTACAAAAGGAAGTAAAGCTTCAACATTACGAGGATGCATTGGATCCCCACCTGAAAGCGTGAGCCCTTGACGTTTAATGCGCGTATCTTTTAAATCATTAATTATTTGTTGTTCCATCGCTTCATCGAATAATACGCCATTATCAAAAGACCAGCTCTTTTGATTGTAACAACCACGGCAACCATGCGTACAGCCGCTAACGAAAAGGGTGCAACGGGTGCCTTCGCCATTTACAACATCTGTCGGGTAGTATTGGAGATAGTTCATGGTTTTGCCTTAAAAGTGCGGTTGATTTTCTCGTCAAATTCACCGAATTGATAAATTAACCTTTGCAATACAGGGCCAATTCTTGCATAATAGCCCACCTAATCGCATTGCGATATCAATGGAAATCTTCTCGGTCTCTCGCAACGGTGTCCGGTTTACTCGGTCAGGTTCGGAAGAAAGCAGCCAAAGTCGGAATTTCTGTGTGCCGAGAATAAGCTGGGAAGATTTCCACCCAACTTATCCTTTCTTATTTTACACTCGCTCCACTAATTGTTTAAAGAACCCTTTTTCTAATTGCAATAATTCTGCGTAAGTGCCTTTTTCAATTAGCTTCGCTTCATCAATCACATAAAGTTCATCAAATTGCTCAATCGCCGTTAAGCGGTGAGTCACCATAATTAAGGTTTTATTCTCAGCATGGGCAAGAATCAAACGCAGAATTTGGCGTTCAGTTTCGCGATCTAAACCTTCGGTTGGTTCATCTAATAATAAAATTGGCGCATCATTAAGTAAAATACGTGCTAAGCCTAAACGACGTTGCTCTCCACCAGAAAGTGGACGGCCGCCATCACCTAGCCAAATATTTAAGCCTTGTTCTTGCTCCAATAATTTGCCTAAACCGACTTGATTTAACACCTCGATCATTTTTTCATCTGAAATATTGACCGCACTTGCGAATTGCAGATTTTGACGAAGTGTATCGCTAAATACATGAACACGTTGTGTTAAAAAGCAGAATTGGCTGCGTAATGTATCTTCTGCATAATCAGTAATCGGTTTGTCAGCAAGGAACAATTCTCCTTGATTGGCATCATAATTACGCACTAAAAGCTGTAATAGCGTAGATTTTCCGCTACCTGTTTTACCTAAAATCGCGACTTTTTTGCCTTTTTGAATGGTTAAGTTCAAATTTTCTAAAGCACGATTTTGACGTTCAGGATAAGTAAAAGAAAGATCTTTCGCTTCAATTAATGTAGTCGCATTTTGATCGAACTCCGCTTTGCCATTAAAAGTCACTAATGGTTGTTGTTCGATAATATCTGTTACACGTTCAGCTGACGCAATTACTTGCCCGATATGTAAGAACGCAGAACCTAGTGGCATTAAGATTTCAAACGATGCAAGGGCGGCAAAAGTGAAGAGCGCAATAAATGCCATGCGATATTCATCGTTACCAAACTCCGCTTGTGAGCTAAACCACAACATTGCGGCAATAATCAAACCATTTAAGAAGAGTGAAAGTGCGGTTGAAAATCCGCTTAAATTGGCTTCTTTTTGTTGATCTGCTTGCCAATTTGCTTCGGTTTTAGCCATATTATCTTTCAATTTATCTTCAGCATTAAAGAGCAATAATTCCGCTTGAGCTTGAATAAACTCTAAGAATTGTGTGCGGTAAAGTGCACGTGAATGCACGAGTTTATCACCGAATTTTTTACCAAGTTGGTAGAAAACGGTTGGAATAACGAATACCAATATAAGCAGGCTCACACCTAGACCTAAGGCTAAAGGAGCATTGACGAAACTTAGGCCAATACACATAGCTAGAATCACAAAAATAGCCGTAATAAATGGCGCAATTAAGCGAAGATAAAGGCTATCGAGTGTATCTACATCAGACACTAAGCGGTTTAATAAATCGCTGTTACGATAACGATTTAACACCGCAGGGCTTAAGGGGATAATCTTCTCAAAAACCTGTACTCGTAATTTAGCCAAGATGCGGAAAGTCGCATCGTGCGTGACCAACTTTTCGAAATAACGGAAAAGGGTGCGGCTAATAGCAAGCCCACGCACAGAGGCAGAAGGATAGAAGAAATTAAATAACGTGCCAAGACCCGCAATGGCCGTTGCCGCTAAAAACCAACCCGATGTGGTCAGCAAGCCAATACTGGATGCTAGGCCTGTGATCATTAAAACCAAGCCTAAAAATAAAGGCAACTTGGCGAATTTAAATAAACGTAAAAAGGGAAGTAAAGCACGCATTATTGAATATCCTCTTTTCGTTGAGCCAATAATTCGGCAAAGAAGCCTTGATCTTTTAATTGGTTGAAATGCCCTTGTTGAACAATTTCACCTTCTTGCATCACAAAAATATTGTCACATTGTTTTAGATCTTCAATGCGGTGTGTGATCATTAAGGTCGTTTGGTTATGGCTCATTTCTGCAAGGGCAGCAAGTACCAGATTTTCAGACTGAGCATCAAGGCTAGCCGTTGGCTCATCGAGTAATAATAAATTGCCTTTGCGTAGTAAAGCGCGAGCGATCGCTAAGCGTTGAGCTTGGCCTACAGATACACCAATGCCACCATCTTTAACTTCGCTATCCAAGCCTAATTTATCGGTAAACTCTTTTGCTTGAGCAGAAATCAAGGCTTGCTCAATTTGCTCATCAGTTGCTTGAATATCACCTAAAAGTAGATTTTCTTTGATGCTACCTTGTAGCAGTAATGGGTTTTGACCTACCCAAGCAATTTGTTTGCGCCAGTCGCTTAAGCAGCTTTGATTAAGTTCCACACCGTTAATTTTTAAGCTGCCTTCATAAGGCAAGAAACCGAGTAATACATTGATTAAAGAGGTTTTTCCTGCACCACTTTGACCAACAAGTGCAATATGGCTTTCTTTCGGAATATGGAATGAAAGGGGCTTCGTTAATGGTTGACCCTGTGGAGAAAGCGCCACTAAATTTTTAGCCTGAATTTCGACCGCACTTTGTGCTGGAATTTGTTCATTGCCTTGATGTGCAATTAAATAATCCGCTTCTAAGAAATCGACAATGGCATCAGCAGCACCAATGCCGGCTGCACGATCGTGATAATAAGTCCCGAGATCACGCAATGGTTGATAAAACTCTGGTGCCAGAATTAAGCAGAAAAAGCCGGTAAATAAGGTCAGCGTGGTGCCATAAGTACCAAATTCAACTTGGCCTAAGTAGCTAAAACCAAAGTACACTGCCATTAAAGCAATGGAAATGGACGTGAAAAACTCTAACACGGCAGAAGAGAGAAACGCCATTTTAAGTACCGTCATGGTCGTTTCACGGAAGTCTTCTGTTGTATTTTCAATATGTTGAGTTTGTTCTGAAGTGCGGTTGAAAATACGCAAGGTTTCTAAACCACGTAAGCGATCCAAAAATTGAGCACTTAAGCGAGAAAGGGTGGCCATATTTTTTTGGCTACTGTCTGCCGCCGCAATCCCGACTAGAATCATAAAAATAGGCACAAGCGGTGCGGTGATCATCAAAATCAATCCAGCGGCCCAGTTGAGTGGGAATACAGCAATTAAAATCACCATTGGTACAATAGCCGATAAACTTTGCTGTGGTAGAAAACGGGCGTAGAAGTTATGCAGATTTTCTACTTGTTCAAGCATGATACTTGCCCAGCTTCCGGCTGGTTTGTTATTGATGGTTGCGGGACCAACTTGATGGATTTTATCTAAAATCTTTTGACGCATGTGATTGCGTAGTAATCGACCTGCTTTAAAGCCAATTTTTTCGCGTAGCCATAAAATGGCCGCACGCAACGCAAAAGTCATGATTAATACAATAAAATAGGGAGCCAGTTCAGCGCGATCGACATGTTGCATAATGAGCTTGTCGAGCAATGTCGCAAGAAAATAGGTTTGAGCCACCAGAATTAAGGAAGAAAGTGTGGCAAAGGCAATATTGGTGCGCATTAATTTTTTAACAGGTTGTTGTTGCGCACGAAGCCATTTTTGTAAATATTTTTGGCGAAGTTTATCCATTGTTTTTATTTATCCTAGGATAGGATGAGTTGGGTGGAGGATTAAAAAAATCTACCTTTGAAAAATAATAGGTGCGTGAAACCTTGTTTTACGCACCTTACATGAGAATTTAGCGCACTTATTCTTGTGCATCTAAATAACGTTCAGCATCTAATGCCGCCATACAGCCTGTACCTGCTGAAGTAATCGCCTGGCGATAGTTGTGATCCATTACATCGCCTGCAGCAAATACGCCTTCCACAGAGGTTGCTGTTGCGTTGCCTTCAAGACCTGATTTAACCACAATATAACCATTATTAAGTTCAAGCTGACCTTGGAAGATTTCAGTGTTTGGTGCATGACCGATAGCAATAAATAAACCGTCTAATTTCACGTCTTCTTTTTCACCGGTTTTCACGTTTTCTAAACGTACACCGGTTACGCCCATGTTATCGCCTAACACTTCATTCAAAGTGCGGTCAGTATGAAGCACGATTTTGCCTTCTTCGACTTTTTTGTATAAGCGATCGATTAAGATTTTTTCTGCACGGAAGCTATCGCGACGGTGGATTAAGTGCACTTCAGAAGCAATATTGGCTAAGTAAAGCGCTTCTTCAACGGCGGTATTTCCGCCACCGACAACAGCAACCGGTTTATTGCGATAGAAGAAACCATCACAGGTTGCACAAGCAGAAACACCACGGCCTTTATAAGCGGTTTCAGATTCTAATCCGATATAACGTGCTGATGCACCTGTTGCGATGATTAATGCATCACATGTGAAGGTTTGCATATCTCCATAAAGTGTGAATGGACGAGAAGATAAATCGACTTTATTAATGTGATCAAACACGATTTCCGTTTCAAATTTTTCAGCGTGTTGCAACATACGTTGCATTAAACCTGGGCCAGTTGTCATTTCAAAATCACCCGGCCAGTTTTCAATTTCATCTGTGGTAGTAAGTTGCCCGCCTTGTTGAAGACCGGTCACTAAAACAGGTTTTAAGTTTGCGCGAGCGGCATAAATAGCGGCGGTATAACCTGCAGGGCCTGAACCTAAAATTAATAATTTGCTGTGTTTAACGTCTGACATAAAGAATCCTTTGTTTATAAAATAAAGCATGAGGCTTTTGGAATTCGTTCATTATAAAGCCTTCATGCATAAAAAAATAGTTGATCGTATTAGTAAAGCAATGAATACAGCAATCGGCGATATTTATTGGTGATAGGATCCGCATTGCCAATGGCTGATAAAATAGATAAAAACTGTTGTTTCACTTCACCATTTTCCGCAGAAAGATCTTGTTTAAGAATACTAAATAATAAATCTAACGCTTCTTCGTTTCGATTGGCTTGATGGAGCTGTACTGCTAATTTCAACGCAATTTCAGGCGTTGGATTTTTCGCATAATCCGCTTGTAATTGCTGAATTTCTGGCGTATCAGCCGCTTTAATTAAAAGCTCAATCTGCGCTTGTAATCCATGCCAACGGCTATCGCGATCCTGAATCGGAATTTGCGCTAA
The DNA here is from genome assembly GCA_963548985.1 of uncultured Haemophilus sp. Taxonomy (GTDB): domain Bacteria; phylum Pseudomonadota; class Gammaproteobacteria; order Enterobacterales; family Pasteurellaceae; genus Haemophilus_D. The sequence goes on from CAUUXN010000005.1 coordinate 9,869, forward strand.
AATATCTGCCGCAGGCTCTGTTTTTTTCATGGCGATATAGGTTTCCGCATAAAGTAATGCCACATCGCTGTTTTTCTTATCAGAAAGCTCCCAGGCATCTTTCAGTAATGGAAGGGCCGAGTTGTAATCTTCTACTTGTAAAAAATCCAAGGCTTTTTGGAATTTTAAATCTTCTTCTTTTGGCAAAATCGCACTCAAACGTTGCAATAAGCTGGCTTCATCTAATACACCAGGGAACGCATCTATTGCTTGAGCCTCTTTGAAAAGATAGGTCGTAGGCAATGCTTGAATACGAAATTGAGCAGCAATCATTTGCTCTGTTTCACAATTGACCAAGCCGAGGATAAATTGTCCTTGGTGTTGTTCTGCAATACGTTGTAGAACTTTTGCAAAATCCGCTGATTCTTTATGGCTTGGTGCATAAAAGTTAATAACAAGTGGCGTTTCAACAGAACGTTGCAACGTTTCAGTAAGATTTTGTTCGTTAAGTTCAACGAAGAAAGGTAAATCTGCCATTTTTATTCCTTGATAAATGGAAAATGATGCCTGATTTTAACAAAGTGCGGTCAGTTTTAGAAATGTTTTACAGGAAAAGAAAAGGGCAGTGTTAATCTGCCCTTAGTTACGATTCATTTATTCTTTTGTTTCTTCCATTTTATCTTCTGGAAGGACAAGGTTAAGAATTAAGGCAAGTAATGAGCCTACGGTAATGCCTGAACCGAGTACTTCTTTGAAAAAGTGCGGTAATTTATCAAGCAATTCTGGACGAGTTGTCACCGCTAAGCCACAGCCAATAGAAATGGCGATGATTAAACCATTACGTTTACTACGTGCGACTTTATCCAACATTTGAATACCCGCAGCGATAATCATCGCGAACATCATTAAGCCTGCACCACCTAATACTGGTAATGGAATTGATACAATTAATGCGCCGAATACAGGGAATAAGCCCGCTAGTGCTAGAAGCACACCGGTTAGTGCAACCACGTGACGACTTGCCACGCCAGTTAGAGAAATGACACCAATGTTTTGTGAAAATGAAGAGAATGGTGTGGTGGACATAATGGCGGCTAAAGCAGAGCCTAAACCATCGGCTAAAACCCCGCCGCGTAAATGTCTGCCAGTGATTTCGGTTTTGGTGGCATTACCTAGTGCTAAGAAGTTACCGCTTGATTCAACGATCGTCACTAAATAGGCAATGGACATGCCGATAATCCCTGAAATAGGGAAGGCTAAACCAAAGTGTAGTGGTTGTGGAATCGCGAAAGTTTGTGCTTGTTTTACGCCTTCAAAGCTTACCCAGCCCATTGCTAAACAGACGATATAACCAGTCATCATCCCAATAACGATGGCGGCTGCAGAGAAAATCCCTTTACCCCATTGTACGAGGGCGACCACGATCACTAAGACAAAGCTCGCCATCATTAAATTTTCTGGTGTTGCATAATTTGCATCACCACGTTGACCACCTGCGAACCAGTCAACGGCAACAGGAATGAGGCTTAAGCCGATCATCATGACGACAGTCCCCGTCACAAGTGGTGGGAACAATTTGCGAATATACGGCATGAAGAAACTGCCGATAATCATCACCAAAGAACCAATGAGAGAAGAACCTAATATACCGGCGATGCCATATTCACTAAAACCAATGGCAAGAGCAGCAGCAACGAAAGTAAAACTGGTCCCCATTACACTTGGTAAACGAATACCAATAGGCCCTAAGCCTTTACATTGGATAACGGTTACCACACCAGAAATTAAAAGTGCCGCATTAACTAACGTAATGGTATCTTCGGTCGGTAATTTTAAGACGTTACCAATGACCAATGGTACGGCAATAATTCCCCCTAGTGCGGCAAGTAAATGTTGTGCGGCAAGGAGTAAACTCAATCCGAAAGGTGGTTTGTCTTCCACCGTATAAAGCAGGTTGTTATTCATTTGGTTTCCCTAAGTAAAAAAATTGTGCGAATTATACGTTAATTTTGATTCGAGGCAAACGTTTGCGTAAATAAAATAAAAAGTGCGGTTAAAAATCATCTTGTTTTTAACCGCACTTATTCGATTTTAAAGGTTACATCCAGAAGAGATAAGCAATTGTCCCGATAATTAGCATACAGGTTAAATCAATAAATTTACCCACGCGGATCATTTCGGATTGTTTCACAAAACCTGTTGAGTACACAATCGCATTCGGTGGAGTACCGACCGGCATCATAAAGGCACAAGATGCCCCTAGACCGATAATCATTGCAAAACCAAGTGGTGGCATATTCAGTGCTTGTGCGATAGAAATAAAGATTGGAACCAGTAAAGCCGCACTTGCTGTATTTGACGTAAACTCAGTTAAACAGACGATAAAGGCCGCAACAATTAATGCCATCACATAGTAGTGCCCGCCTTCAATGATGAAGACGATACCATCCGCCATGATTTTGCTTGCACCAGAATGGGTAAGCACAGAACTTAAGGTTAAGCCGCCACCAAAGAGAAATAACACGCCCCATTCTGTATTGTCTTGTACTTCTTTCCAGCTTGCAATACCAGTTACACAAATGACGATTGCAGCCGATAGAGCAACCATACTGTCAAAACTGCCGATAGGTTTGGGTAAACCTAATAATTGAGAAAGAATTGGATTGATGTAACCACCAAAAATCCAAAGAATTGCCACGGTCACAAAGATAGTTAAGGTTAAAATACGTTTTTTCGTCATGTGAATTTTGGCAAATTCCGCATCAAAACGAAGGCCAAGTTTGGGTTTAAAAACAAGGTATAACCAACCAATAATTACAGGGAACAAAATTAACATGACTGGCGTACCATACATTAACCAGTCAGCAAAACCTAAATGAAGCTGAGAGGCAGCGATGGCATTAGGAGGGCTTCCCACAAGCGTACCCATCCCCCCAATAGTGGCACTGTAGGCAATACCCAATAACACAAATACATAAGTATTGTGATCTTTATTGCGGTCTAACTGACTTAAGATAGTCATTGAAAGTGGGATCATCATTGCAGCAGTAGCGGTATTGCTCATCCACATGGACAAAAATGCTGTTGCGACGAATAAATAGAGTACAGCAACAGATAACCGACCCCGCGCTAACTGCATGATTTTATTAGCGATCATTTGGTCGATCTTTTGCACATTTAATGCTGTTGCAAGTGCAAAACCACCGAAGAATAAAAAGATAGTTGGATCTGCAAAGGCTACGAGGGCTTCGCGACTATCAGCTAATCCTAATAGAACAGATAGAATTGGAACGAATAATGCAGTGATGGTTACACTAACTGCTTCGGTGAGCCATAGAATGGCCACAAATGCGAGTAAAGATAATCCTTTATTCTCAGCAGGGGCAAAAGGAAGTGTATTGAGTAGAATAAAAAAGAGAACTACATCAGAAAGGAATATAATAGTTTGTTTATTCCATGCTTTTCGTTGAGAGTTTGTGACAGATATTACTTGCATATTTTTTCCTATATTTTTAAGGCCGGCGATTTTAGCATAACAGGCCTCAGTCAGGAAATAATGCATACTAAAAATTGATTATAATAAAAGAAAAGTGCAGTCAAAACTGGATGCTTTTTGACCGCACTTCATAGTTGAATATCAATTTAGCGAGATAAATTAACGAGATAAAATCGCTTTAACTTGCTTTTGTAATACGGGGATAATCTCTAGTTCAAACCATGGATTTTTCTTGAGCCAGATTTGGTTCCGTGGAGAAGGATGAACGAGCGGGAGAAAGTGAGGGAGAAAATCACGGAAATGGCGAACCGTTTCAGTCACATTAAGCTCATTTTCTGGTAAATAATATTTTTGTGCATATTGCCCGATAAGAATGGTGAGCTCGATATTGGGTAAGTTTGCTAAAATTGGCACATGCCATTTTTCTGCAAAGCCTTTGCGTGGCGGTAAATCACCCGATTTACCTTTGCCTGGGTAATAAAAATCCATTGGAATAACTGCAAACATACCCGAGTGATAAAAGGTATCACGATCCACTCCCAGCCATTCACGCAGGCGATCACCGCTTTTATCATTCCAGTATAAACGACTTTCTTGGGCTTTAATTCCAGGTGCTTGTCCGACGATATTAATACGAGCGGTAGTTGGCGCAGCAAAAAGCGGTTCGATACCCTTTGCGGTAAAGGATTGATTATCGGGGTCTTGCATGATGGATTGGGTAATCTGAGTAAGTGTTGGCATTGTATTTCCTTCTTTATTGAAATAAAAATAGCTCACTTTTGATGAGCTATTTTATCATAATCAATGTCGTAACATTATAGGTGTTTCACTCGACGTTTTACTTCTTCTTGCTTGCCTGCATTGAATGGACGAGCATCAGGGCTACCGAGATAACCACAAACCCGTCGGGTTACGGAGACTTTTGCACTATCATGATTACCGCATTTCGGGCAGACAAAACCTTTACTTGTACAATTGAATTCTCCTGTGAAACCACATTCGTAACATTCATCAATTGGCGTGTTGGTGCCGTAATAAGGCACACGATCGTAGCTATAATCCCACACATCTTCGAGTGCTTTCAGGTTATGTTGAATGTTAGGGTATTCGCCATAACAGATAAAGCCGCCACTCGCTAATTTAGGATAAGGCATTTCAAAGTCTAATTTATCGTATGGATTGACTTTTTTCTCTACATCTAAGTGATAGCTGTTAGTGTAGTAGCCTTTATCGGTAACGCCTTCAATCACACCAAATTGTTTGGTATCTAAACGACAGAAACGATCGCACAAGTTTTCACTTGGTGTGGAATAAAGGCTAAATGCATAACCCGTTTCTTTCTGCCATTGTTTTACCGCTTCATTTAAACGACGCACAATCGCGATGCCTTTTTCACGCAGTTGTTCATCGTCAAAAATATGTCCTTTTTTATACAGCGCATTGATGGTTTCATGAATACCAATATAGCCTAAAGAAATTGATGCTCGTCCATTTTTGAAAATATCGGCAACATTATCATCAGCTTTTAAGCGAACGCCACAAGCGCCTTCCATATAGAGAATTGGTGCGACACGAGCTTTAGTGTTTTCTAAGCGAGCAATACGGGTAAGTAAGGCTTTCTTCGCAAGGGCTAGGCGTTCATCTAAAGTGCGGTAGAATTTTTCTTCGTTTCCTTGTGCTTCAAGAGCAATACGAGGTAGATTCAAACTCACCACACCTAAATTATTGCGACCATCATGCACTTCATGACCATTTTCTTCATAGGCACCTAAGAAGCTACGACAACCCATTGGCGCTTTAAATGAGCCAGTGACTTTGACTACTTGATCATAGTTTAAAATATCTGGATACATGCGTTTTGATGCGCATTCTAATGCCAGTTTTTTAATATCATAGTTTGGATCTTGTTCGTTTTGGTTCACGCCTTTTTTAATGGTAAAGACCAGTTTAGGGAAGACCGGTGTTTTATGATTTTTACCCAAACCACGAATACGGTTTTTCAAAATCGACTGTTGAATTAAACGTTCTTGCCAACTTGTACCTAAACCAAAACCAAAGGTAACAAACGGCGTTTGACCATTGGACGTATGGAGCGTGTTAACTTCATATTCAAGGGATTGAAACGCATCAAAACATTCTTTTTCAATTAGCGCTTTTGCATAACCTTCCGCATCCGGAATTTGCCATTGTGCAGCGTTTTTCAAATGTTTTTCAAAACTGAGTTGAACATACGGCGCAAGCACTTCATCAATGCGATTAATGGTTGTACCGCCATAAATATGGCTGGCTACTTGAGCAATAATTTGTGCAGTAACCGCTGTTGCTGTGCCGATAGATTTAGGCGGTTCAATTTCGGCATTACCCATTTTAAAGCCATGCGAAAGCATGCCTTTTAGATCAACCAGCATGCAGTTGAACATCGGGAAAAATGGCGCGTAGTCTAAGTCGTGATAATGGATTTCGCCTTTTTCATGGGCTTCAACAACATCTCTTGGCAGAATGTGACGTTTGGCATAATGTTTGGCCACAATACCTGCCAGTAGATCCCGCTGGGTCGGGATCACTTTCGCATCTTTATTCGCATTTTCGTTAAGCAATTCGACGTTGCTTTGCTCAATCAGCCCTTCAATTTCTTTGGTTAATTGGCTGCGTTTTTCACGAGCAAGATCACGATCGTGACGATATTCAATATAAGCACGTGCAATTTGTGGATATTTGCTTGTCATTAAGTGATCTTCAACGATTTTTTGAATCTGGTTGATATCAATTTCATGCTGATAGTGACTAAAAATCTCGGTATTAATTCGCTGGCTCAGATCATGGATATACATTTCATCAACAATATTGACCGCACTTGCCGCTTTTCTGATTGCATTAGTAATACGTTGTAGGTCAAACCCAATTCGTGAACCATCACGCTTAATCACGAAGAAAGCATTCATTTTATGACTCCTATATAGGCTAACTTAAAAAAAACGAAAGCACTATATATAGTTTTATTTAATAGATCAACACACAATATGTAGTGTTATTTTATGTTTTTTGATGCTTGAAATTGTGGAGGAACCTTGCTAAATCTGGAAATCAAGAGAGTTTTTATTGAGAATTATTCTCAAATTATTTTTTAATAAATTTGATCTATGTCAAGATTTTTGGCAATAAAAAAACGGACGAAAAATCGTCCGCTCTTTAAGTCATAGAAAAGAAATTAAGCTGCAACCATTACCATGGCTGGGCGAATCACTCGACCATTTAAGGTATAACCTTTTTGTAAAACGGTGGTGATTTGATTAGCTGTAAAGCCTTCTGTTGGTTGCATAGAGATAGCTTGGTGAAGATCCGGATTAAAGGTATCACCTACTGCACCAACAGGCTCGACACCAAAGCGAGAAACTGTTGAGAGTAACTCTTTTAAAGTCAGCTCGACACCATCGAATAAGGCTTTGATGTTTTCATCTTCCTTATTGGCTGGTGTGGCAAGCGCACGCTCTAAGTTATCAATGGTATTTAAAATGTCTTTTGAGAATTTTTCGAGCGCAAATTTATGTGCTTTTTCGATGTCTTGTTCGCTACGACGACGCATATTATCAATTTCTGCTCGCGTACGGAGCAATAAATCTTGCTCTTTTTTAGAGGTTTCTTCTACTTGTGCTTTTAATTGTTCTTCAAGTTCTTGTACACGGGCAATCGCTTCTTCTAACGGATCTTCCGTTGAGGTGGTTTCTTGCTGAACTTCTTCAACAAGTTCTTCATTTTCATTTAAGTTTTGTGCTTGTTCTGACATCTTTTTCTCCATTTATCAAAAATTAGTGCTATTTTAGCAAAACTGAATTGCTATGTAATATAATGGCTAAAATTTTAAATTCAAGTGCGGTCAAAAATCAGTAAGTCTGTACTTGGGAGCAATCATAGTTATGGATGAATTAGTCAAATCATTTAAAACCATCGCCTTGATGGGAAAACCACGTCGCGACATTAATTTGCAAATGCATAAAAACTTGTATCAATGGCTGAAAGAGCGAGGATATCAAGTTTTAGTTGAAAAAGAAGTGGGGGAAAAATTCGGTTTACCGGAAGAGGTGTTAGCAACGGTTGAAGAAATTGGAGAGCAAGCTCAACTCGTGATTGTAATCGGTGGTGATGGCAATATGCTAGGGCGAGCTCGCATTTTGGCTAAATATCATATTCCAATGATTGGTATTAACCGAGGTAACTTGGGCTTTTTGACTGATATTGACCCGAAAAATGCTTATGCACAGCTCGAAGCGTGTTTAGAACATGGTGAATTTTTTGTAGAAGAGCGTTTTTTATTGGAAGCTAAAATTGAACGCAATGGCGAAATTATTTCTAGTGGTAATGCAGTAAATGAGGCGGTGATTCACCCGGCTAAAATTGCGCACATGATTGATTTCCATGTTTATATCAATGATAAATTTGCTTTCTCTCAACGTTCAGATGGGTTGATTGTTTCCACTCCAACAGGTTCAACGGCTTATTCGCTTTCCGCTGGCGGTCCAATTTTAACGCCAAATTTAAATGCGATTGCCCTTGTGCCGATGTTCCCGCATACGCTTTCTTCTCGACCATTAGTAATTGATGGAGACAGTAAAATTTCAATTCGCTTTGCAGAACATAACACTTCACAGTTGGAATTAGGCTGTGATAGTCAAATTGCACTCGATTTTTGCCCAGATGATGTGGTGCATATTGAAAAAAGCCCGCATAAACTTCGCCTATTACACCTAAAAAATTATAATTATTATAATGTATTAAGTACAAAATTAGGCTGGCTTAAAAATTTCTAATCCAAAAAGTAAAAAATCCCTTTACTGTATATTATATCAGTTATAATATATGGATATACAGTTAAGGAGATTTTTTATGCTAACCCAACTTACCATCAATAATTTTGCAATTGTTCGTCAATTAGAGATTGAATTGGCGAAAGGAATGTCTGTGATCACGGGGGAAACTGGCGCAGGAAAATCCATTGCTATTGATGCATTGGGGTTATGCTTAGGGCAACGTATTGAAACGTCTATGGTTCGAGAAGGGCAGGAAAGAGCCGAAATCTGCGCCACCTTTTTTATTGAACCAACGAACCCCGCTTATCAATGGTTGCAAGAGCAAGAATTGCAAGATCCTGATAATCCCTCTGATTGTATTTTACGCCGTGTCATTAATGCAGATGGGCGTTCTAAAGCCTTTATTAATAGCACGCCTGTATCAGCTTCTCAATTAAAAGAAATTGGTCAATATCTTATTCATATTAATGGGCAGCATGCTTCACAATTATTATTGAAAAATGACTACCAACTTCAGTTGGTGGATACATTTGCACATCACCATGATTTGCTCGCACAAATGCGAGAAGATTATCGCACGTGGAAAAATCTTCAAACGCAAGTTAAAACCTTCCAACAAAAAGTTGCTGAAAATGAAGCGAAGAAACAGCTTTTACAATATCAGGTAGAAGAGTTGGATGAGTTTGCACTTCGTCCAAATGAATATTTAGAATTGGAAGAGGATCAACGTCGTCTATCAAATAGCGAACAGCTGACACAGTTATCACAATCAGCCTTACAGCTACTCAGTGAAAATGAGACGGTGAGTATCGATTCTATGCTTTATCGTGCGACGCAGTACATTGATGAATTAAGCGAATTAGATCCTCGCTATGCTTCCGTTCAAACAATGTTGAATGATGCACTTATTCAAGTGCAAGAGGCGACAAGTGAAGTGCAGCATCTTGCTTCTCACATTGAGCAAGATCCGATGTTATTACAAGAGATTGAACAACGTTTAGGGCAAGCTTTACAACTTGCACGTAAGCACAATGTGAAACCTGAAGAGTTGGTGGAATGGCATCAAAAATTAAAAGCAGAATTGACCGCACTTTTAGATTTTTCAGAAAGTGAAGAACGCCTGATTTTAGAAGAAAAAGCTGCCTTTGAGAAAATGCAACATACAGCAAAACAATTGCATGAAAGCCGTTGCCAAGCTGCAGGAAAATTAGCACAACAGGTTACACATTCTATCAAAGGGCTTGCAATGGAAAATGCAGAATTTTTCATTGAAGTGAATTCAGATTTAACTAAAGTGACGGCAAATGGGGCAGATAATATTGTCTTTACTTTACGCAGTAATTTAGGACAACAAGCACAGCCGCTAACAAAAGTGGCATCTGGTGGTGAGTTGTCTCGTATTTCATTAGCGATCCAAGTCTTAACGTCCGATCAATCGGCGATTCCGACGTTAATTTTTGATGAAGTTGATGTTGGTATTAGCGGTAAAACGGCGAGTGTAGTGGGTAAATTGTTGCGCCAATTAGGCGATAAATGCCAAGTGCTTTGTGTGACCCATTTACCACAAGTCGCATGCCATGGACATCATCAATTTAATGTTGAGAAATTTACCGTTGATGATAAAACAGAAACTAAAATGACCGCACTTTCTCAAGAAGAGAGAGTTCCAGCTCTTGCAAGATTACTGGGTGGCAGTGAAATTACAGAACTAGCCTTGGCGAATGCGCAAGAAATGTTGGATTTAGTGAAGTAAAATCAGGTAAATAAATGGGCGCTTGTCGCCCATTTAATGCATTAATGAGCTGAATTTTGTCGTAAAGCTTAGATTCTTCTTGTCACATTTTAAAAATACTTGATAGGAATGCTTGCTTATTAGTCAAAAAAGCGTATTATAGACGTCTATACGTCAATACATCCAAAAGAAGAGAACTTATGTCTAGCTATTTATTTACTTCTGAATCGGTTTCAGAAGGACATCCAGATAAGATTGCCGATCAAATTTCTGATGCGGTACTTGATGAAATTTTAAAACAAGATCCTAAAGCTCGTGTGGCTTGCGAAACCTATGTAAAAACAGGGATGGCGTTAGTTGGTGGTGAAATTACTACATCAGCATGGGTTGATATTGAAAATCTCACTCGCCAAGTCATCTGTGATATTGGTTACAAACACTCAGAAATGGGGTTTGATGGCAATTCTTGTGCGGTATTAAATGCGATTGGTAAACAATCATCTGATATTAACCAAGGTGTGGATCGTGAGAATCCATTAGATCAAGGTGCGGGTGACCAAGGGATTATGTTTGGTTATGCGACAAATGAAACCGAAGTCTTGATGCCTGCGGCGATTACTTATGCGCATCGTTTAATGGAAAAACAAGCAGAAGTGCGTAAAAGCGGAAAATTAGCATGGTTACGCCCTGATGCGAAAAGTCAAGTGACCTTAAAATACGAAGATAACAAAATCGTGGGAGTGGATGCCGTTGTTCTTTCTACACAACACAGTGAAGAAGTGTCACAAAAAGAAATTTACGAAGGTGTGATGGAAGAAATCATCAAGCCAATTTTGCCAAGCGAATGGTTATCTCAACAAACAAAATATTTCATCAACCCAACTGGTCGTTTTGTGATTGGCGGGCCTATGGGCGATTGTGGCTTAACAGGTCGTAAAATCATTGTCGATACATACGGCGGCGCAGCTCGTCATGGTGGTGGTGCATTTTCTGGTAAAGATCCATCAAAAGTAGACCGTTCAGCTGCTTATGCTGCGCGTTATGTGGCAAAAAATATCGTTGCGGCAGGCCTTGCAGATCGTTGTGAAATTCAACTTTCTTATGCAATTGGTGTGGCAGAGCCAACTTCTATCATGGTGGAAACTTTTGGTACAGGAAAAGTATCAAACGAAGTATTGGTTAAGTTAGTGCGTGAATTCTTTGATTTACGTCCTTATGGTTTAATTAAAATGTTAAATTTAATTCAACCAATTTATCGCCAAACTGCTGCGTATGGACACTTCGGTCGTGAACAGTTCCCATGGGAAAAAGTAGATCGCGCTGAAGAATTACGTGCGGCAGCAGGTCTAAAATAAGTAAATTAAATGTATATGATAAAAACCGCTAATTTAGCGGTTTTTGTTTACTTAGTATGATGATGTCATCTCAAACTCAGTTTCGGCATTTAAAAATGCAGGTGCAACGCAAGCTTGCAGAAACATTACAACTCGCTGAAAATCACTTTCAAAGGAAGTTTCCAGTCCCGACAATCAGTTATGACTTGCGAGGTATGAAGGCAGGCGTCGCATACTTGCAGAAAAATGAGATTAAATTTAACCGCACTTTGCTACTTGAGAACTCAGATGAATTTATTCGTCAGGTAGTTCCGCATGAATTAGCCCATCTTATTGTGTATCAAGTATTTGGTCGGGTGAAACCGCATGGGCAGGAATGGAAAGCGGTGATGACACAGTTATTTAATCTTCCGGCTGATACTTGCCATCAATTTGATGTAGAGAATGTACAAGGCAAAATGTTTACCTATCAATGTGAATGTCAGACTCATTATTTAACGATTCGTCGGCATAATCGTATTCAACGCGATAAAATTGCTTATTTATGCCGAAAATGTCAGGGAAAATTGGTTTTTCATAGTGAAAATTCATAAGCAGTGTGGTATATTTCTAGTGTTTTCAATCAAATAACAGGGGTTATCCAATGAAAAAATCATTATTAGCTATCGTTGTCGGTGCATTAGCGGTTGCTTCAACTGCAAATGCAGGTTTATATGCAGAAGGTGATCTTGGCCTTTCAAGAACTAAATTAAGTAATGGTGGCTCAAGCAAAACTAAAGTTGAGCCTCGTGTTGCAGTAGGTTACAAATTAGGTAATGTACGTGTAGCAGGTGATTATACTCATCACGGTAACTTCCAAGGTACTAAAGTTCAAGGTTTAGGTGCGACAGTATTCTATGACTTCGATACCAACTCTCAAATTGAACCTTATGTAGGTGCTCGTCTTGCGGCTAACCGTTTCAAATTTGAAGACCGTGCAGAACAACGTTATAAAAGCTCTTCTGAAACAAAAGTGGGTTATGGTGTAGTTGCGGGTGCTAAATATAAATTAGCAGACAAAGTGTATGCAAACGGTGGTTTAGAATATAACCGTTTAGGTAGCTTTGACGATACTAAAGTGAATAACTATGGCGCTAAAGTGGGCGTAGGTTACGAATTCTAATTTCCCTTTTGAAAAGTGCGGTTGATTTTCACCGCACTTTTTCTTTTGGATGTAAAAGTTTGTATCGTGTTAATCTATTTGTGATTAATTCATGTAGCAGTTAAAATCCTCAGTTCTAAATGAAATCGAGGATTTTTTATTTTTAGAGGTGGGAATATGATTATCGTTTATGGCATTAAAAACTGCGATACGGTGAAAAAAGCATTGAAGTGGTTAACTGAACATAGTATTGAACATAAATTGCATGATTACCGTGTCGATGGATTAGATACTCAATTCTTACAACGAGTAGAAGCACAATTTGGTTGGGAAAATTTAGTCAATAAACGTAGTACAACTTGGCGTAATCTTGATGAAAATGTGAAAAATACACTCTCAAAGTCCACTGCACTTTCCGTATTAGCTGAAAATCCAACGTTAATTAAACGACCGATTATTTTGCAAGATGGTAAGTCATTGATTGGCTTCAATGAAAAAGAATATAGCGCAGTATTTGCTTAAAAGAACAGTATTTCTTAGGAGTTTTTATGAAAGAAAAAGTGATTTCTTTGGCACAAGATCTCATTCGTCGTCCCTCTATTAGCCCAAATGATGAAGGGTGCCAGCAAATGATTGCGGAACGTTTGGAAAAACTCGGCTTTCAAATTGAATGGATGCCTTTCAACGATACGTTAAATTTATGGGCGAAGCATGGTGTTGGAGAGCCTGTTATCGCCTTTGCAGGGCATACTGATGTGGTACCGACCGGAGATGAAACTCAATGGACCTATCCGCCATTTTCTGCCGAAATTGTGGATGATATGCTTTATGGTCGTGGTGCGGCAGATATGAAAGGCTCATTGGCGGCGATGATTGTGGCAGCGGAAGAGTATGTGAAAGCCAATCCGAATCATAAAGGAACGATTGCTTTGTTGATTACTTCTGACGAAGAGGCTGCTGCGAAAGATGGCACCGTGCGTGTTGTTGAAACCTTAATGGCGCGCGGTGAGAAAATTACTTATTGTATGGTAGGTGAGCCGTCTAGTTCGAAAATATTAGGCGATGTAGTCAAAAATGGTCGTCGAGGTTCGATTACAGGTAACCTCTATATTCAAGGTATTCAAGGTCATGTAGCTTATCCCCATTTAGCGGAAAATCCCATTCACAAAGCAGCGCCGTTCTTACAGGAATTAACCACATATCAATGGGATAACGGTAACGAATTTTTCCCGCCGACCAGTTTGCAAATTGCGAATATTCATGCAGGTACAGGGAGTAATAATGTCATCCCTGGTGAGCTTTATGTGCAATTCAATTTACGTTATTGTACAGAAGTGACTGATGAAAGCATTAAGCAGAAAGTGGCAGAAATGCTCGAAAAGCATGGTTTGAAATACCGTATTGATTGGAATTTATCAGGTAAACCATTTTTAACGAAACCGGGCAAATTATTAGATGCATTAACGACGGCAATTGAGCAAACAACCGGTATTACGCCACAAGCAGAAACTGGTGGTGGAACCTCTGATGGACGTTTTATTGCATTGATGGGTGCTGAAGTCGTAGAGTTTGGCCCGCTTAATGCAACGATTCATAAAGTGAATGAATGTGTAAACGTTGATGATCTTGCCAAGTGCGGTCAGATTTATCATCAAATGTTAGTGAATTTATTGGATAAGTAAGATGAAATTAACGCCAGAAATGTTAACCGGCAAATCTCGTGAACATTTGATCAATTTGCCTACACCTCATTCTTCGAATCATTTTTTGCAAGCAGAGGCAATGAAAGCGTTTCAAGGATTACAACAAAGTGCGGTCAAAAATGGCTTTAATTTGCAACCCGCGAGTAGCTTTCGTGATTTTGAACGTCAACAACTCATTTGGAACGGTAAATTTAACGGTGAACGCAAGGTTCATGATGATGCGGGAAATCCATTAGATTTAGCGTTATTAGATGATTGGCAAAAAGCACAAGCTATTTTACGTTGGTCAGCGCTTCCGGGTGGCAGTCGTCATCATTGGGGAACAGAAATCGATATTTTTGATCCTGATCTTTTACCTCAAGGTCAATCTTTACAACTTGAACCTTGGGAATATGAAAAGGGGGGGTATTTCTTTGAACTTAGCGAATTTCTCACTGAAAATCTACCGCACTTTGATTTTGTTTTACCATTTATCAGCCAACCAGAAGGTAAAAAAATCGGCCGAGAGCCTTGGCATATCAGCTATTTACCGTTGGCAGAGCAGGCTTCACGATTATTTACGCCAGATGTGCTATTGCAAGTTTGGCAGCATGAAATCGTAGCTGGAAAAGAAACGTTAATTGAACATTTACCAGAGATTTTTGAGCTATATGTGGTTTAACAAAAAACGCAGCAAGTCGCTGCGTTTTTTTATGGTTTGATTAATTCTTTTTATTCTTTTCCAAGGATTTATGTTGAATTTTTACATTCTTACCTTTGGCTTGGAAATATTCACCAATTTGTTGAGCGATGTAAACAGAACGATGTTTACCTCCTGTACAGCCGATAGCAATGGTGAGATAGCTTCGGTTATTTTGCTCTAACATCGGTAACCATGTTTCGATGTAATTACGCGTTTGGTAGATAAAATTATTCACTTCATCATGCGCAAGTAAAAATTGCGCAACAGGTTCATCAAGCCCCGTCATTGGACGTAGTTCTGGGTTCCAGTGCGGGTTAGGTAGAAAACGCACGTCAAAGACATAATCCGCATCAAGCGGAATGCCGTATTTAAAGCCAAACGATTCAACCACGATTTTAAGTTCTTTATCCGTATTACCACGTAAAACTTCTCTTAACCGTTCAGATAATGAATGGGTAGAAAGTGGTGCGGTATCAATAATAAAATTAGCATGTTGAATTAAAGGCTCAAGTTGCTGATATTCTAAATCAATCGCTGATTCAAGTGGGAGATCTTGTGCTGAAAGGGGATGAAGACGACGTGAATCGCTGTAACGACGAATAAGTGTACTACGATCGCTGTCCAGAAAGATGATTTTGACGGAATAAGTGGCTTGAATATCTGTCAGAATCTTGTCTAAATCAGCACTTGAATGGGGAAGATTTCGAATATCGAGGCTGATGGCAACAGCCGTTTGAGTTTTGGCGAGAATATTGGTGAGTTGAGGAAGTAAGTCGAGTGGGAGATTATCCACGCAATAATAGCCCATATCTTCCAAAGCTCGTAATGCGACAGATTTCCCCGCGCCGGAGCGACCGCTGATAATAATAATTTCCATCTGCGTGATTCCTTATGGTTAGTTGGTTAGGTTATACCTCTTGAGGTTCAATATTATCTAAATTTGTGTCGTCTTCAGATTCCTCTGAATGATCAGCACATTCAAAAATTTGCCAAATTTCATCCGCACTTTGTGCTGAACGAAGTTGTTTAATTAAGTTTTTATCAGTTAATTTTTCATTGAGTTCTGCCAGAACAGGAATATATTCTTGGCAGTGATTTTCGGGTACGAGCACAGCAAAAACGATATCCACTGGTTTATTATCGGCGGCATCATATTCGACAGGCGTTTCTAATTGCATAAATACCGTTAGGATCTTATCTGATACAGTAGCAGGTAACTTGGCTTTAGGCATAGCGACACCATTGCCTAATCCTGAATTACCTAATTTTTCTCGTTCAAATAAACATTCAAAACAAGCCTGTTCACCATTTTCGCAGTGAAGTTTTTCCACCACGAAAGCGGCAATAGATTCAAATAATCGTTTCTTGCTAGAAAAAGCAACCCCCTGACGAATATCATCAGGGGAGAGCAATGTCGTAAATTTCATAGGTTATAGTTTAAATTGTTCGCCTAAATAGACACGTTTAACGTGCTCATCATTCATGACTTCTTCCGGTGTGCCGGTCGCGATAATTTTCCCCTCACCAACAATGTAAGCACGTTCACAAACATCAAGGGTTTCGCGTACGTTGTGGTCAGTAATTAACACGCCTAAGCCACGATTACGGAGATCCGTGATGATTTTCTTAATATCCGTGACCGAAATAGGATCCACACCCGCAAAAGGTTCATCTAATAAAATAAATTTTGGATTTGCCGCTAAGGCGCGTGCAATTTCCACACGACGACGTTCACCACCAGAAAGCGATTGTCCCAGGCTATCACGAATATGGCCAATATTGAACTCATCAATTAACTCATCCGCTCTCTCTCTGCGTTGTTCTGCAGTGAGATCTTTGCGAATTTCTAATACTGCCATAAGATTTTCGTACACCGTTAAACGACGGAAAATAGAGGCTTCTTGTGGTAAATAGCCGATTCCTCGACGAGCACGTTCATGCATAGGTAATACGCTAATATCATCGCTATCAATGGTGATTTTTCCCTGATCATGACGCACTAAACCGACGACCATGTAGAAAGTAGTGGTTTTACCTGCACCGTTTGGACCAAGTAGGCCAACAATTTCATTGGAGTTTACGGTTAAACTCACATCAGAAACCACTTTTCGGCTCTTATAGCTTTTTGCGAGAAATTCAGCTTGTAATACAGACATCGGTTATTTTTTACCTTTTTGTTGTAATTGGGTCGGAATTAAGACGGTTTGCACGCGTGATTTTCCATTACCATTGGCTTTTAACTGTTGTTTTTTCACATCATAAGTGATGCGTTCACCGTTAATTTTGCTATCTAATTGTTTTAATTCAGCATTACCAGTCAATGTTAAGAATTCAGTGCCTAAATCGTAGTGAACTTTATTCGCTCTACCGTCAACAGGTTTACCATCATCAAGTTGTTGGTGGAAGGTAACAGGGCTACCAAATGCTTCAACAGTTTCTTTTTTACCTGAATTTTCTGGTGGGCGAGTAATGACTACTTTATTGGCTTTAATCAAAATGGAACCTTGTGTAATTACAACGTTATCCGTAAAGGTTACGACGCTGTTTTCCATATCTAAAGATTGATTATCTGAGACAATGTTAATCGGTTTATTGGTATCGTCTTTCAACGCAAAAGCAGACAAAGAAGTCATCATTAACGCCGTTAAAAGCAGAATTTTATTGTTTGTTGATTTCATAATATGTTTTTACCTGTTCCTTTAGAGTTGCAACTTGCTGACGTAAATTTCCGACGAGCTTCAATCCGCTAGAGTTAAAGTTTAATCCGTTAATTTTTACTTGTGTATCGGAAGTAATGTCTTGTGTTTTTAAATTAATTACTGCGGCTTCAGTCTCAACACGTTGTAGGCGAGATAAAGGATCAAGGCTCTCAGCAACCACACCACCTTCAAGATAGAGCATTTGATCTTTCGTTAATTTTGCCTTTTTCGCGCTAAGTTTCCAATTTTGTTTTTCTAATTGAATTTTATCGGTTTTCGCTTCTTTATCTTTATTGTCCAAAGAGACATCAAAAAGATAGACTAACGGCGAAATAAAATCCGTATGACCGTCTTGTGTGTAATATTCCACTTTGTCAGAAATCGCGAGATACTGTTTTTTACCTTCAGGTGAGAATACAGTAGTTTCCATTTTATTACCGACGTATTCCGGGCTATCAGGCTTTTTAATGAGGCTTTGTAAATCGCTATGATCTTGATTAAGCGAATAATACCAGCCTAATAAAGCGAGGGCGATGACACCTAAAATAATATTCCAACGAATATTCATAAATAACGTTTTTTCCTTATTAAAAGGGTAGCTAATCATAGCACTTTTTTGACACAAAGTGCGGTCAAAAATAGCTGTATTTTAGTCTTCTAAAATGAGTGTTTTTAAGATCTGATAAATCTCACGATAAGCTTTTGACGGCTTATTTTGTTCCTTCTCTTTTTGTGCTGCACGAATCAAATTACGTAAGTGTTGGCGGTCTGCAGAAGGATGTTCATTTAACAAATCAGTCAGAGCTGCATCACCTTTTGCAATCAATTCATCACGTAAGATTTCCAACTTATGCAGCATCGCTTGTTGTTGATTATGTTTGTTTTCAATTTTTTCTAAAGCTTCACGAATAGGCTCTGCATCAATTGAGCGTAAGAGCTTACCGATGTATTGCAATTGGCGACGACGAGCCTCTTTTTGTAGACGTTGCGCTAATTCAATGGCATCTTTCAAGCTATCGTCTAGTGGAACCTTAGTCAGATTTGCTTTGGTTAAGTTCACCAATTTCTCGCCGAGCTGTTTTAAATCCTCAGCATCACGTTTGATTTCACTTTTGCTTACCCAAATAATCTCTTCTTGGTCTTCATCTTCCCAATCAAAGGCTTCTTTTTTCTTACGTTTTGCCATTCTGTTACCTTATGAAAAATTTGGTGCATTTTAGCATAAACTTTCAAAATAAGATAAAATGGCGCAAATTTTTAATAGGATTATCACCATGAAAACAGCAGAAAATTTAACCGCACTTTTAAAATCTCAAGAGCAAACATTGCGTGATGCAGTCAGTTTTGCAATTGAAACCGCGCAGAAAGCGGGCGCCACCGCTGAAGTTGGCGTGACAAAAGTGAGTGGTTTATCGGTTTCAACCCGTCTGCAAGAGATTGAAAATGTTGAATTTACTAATGATGGGGCATTAGGTATTTCTGTTTATTTAGGCCAACAAAAAGGCAATGCATCCACCTCAGATTTAAGTGAAGAAGCGATTAAAAACACCGTTGAAGCAGCACTTGCCATTGCAAAATATACCTCGCCAGATGATTGCACAG
The DNA here is from genome assembly GCA_963548985.1 of uncultured Haemophilus sp. Taxonomy (GTDB): domain Bacteria; phylum Pseudomonadota; class Gammaproteobacteria; order Enterobacterales; family Pasteurellaceae; genus Haemophilus_D. Next base: position 29,042 of record CAUUXN010000005.1, read on the forward strand.
GGCTAGCTGATAAAGAATTAATGGCTTTCGAAGCGCCCGATTTAGCGCTTTATCATGGGGCAAGTGTTGATGTTGAACAGGCTACGAAATTAGCTTTAGAAGCTGAAAAATCAGCGTTGGAATACGATGCTAAAATCGTGAATAGTAATGGAGCAAGCTTTAATTCGCATACTGGCGTGCGTGTTTATGGCAATACACACGGCATGCTACAAAGTTACTTATCTAGCCGCTATTCTTTATCCTGTTCGGTGATTGGTGGCGAGCTAGATCAACTGGAAAATGACTACGAATATACAGTTTCACGTGAGTTTGATGCGCTTTCTCCAGCGGATTGGGTAGGACAGAATTGTGCGAAAAAAGTGATTGCGCGTTTAAATCCACAAAAATTAACGACACGTGAAGTGCCGGTGATTTTCTTAAATGATGTGGCAACAGGATTAATCTCTCATTTAACGGGCGCGATTAGTGGCGGCAGCTTATATCGTAAATCCAGTTTCTTGCTCGATCATCTTGGAAAACAAGTATTGCCAGATTGGTTCCAAATTAGTGAGCGTCCGCATTTGTTAAAACGTTTAGCCTCCACGCCTTTTGACAGCGAAGGGGTGCGAACACAGGATCTTGAAATTATTCAAGATGGCGTATTGCAAACCTATTTGCTCACCAGTTACAGCGGCAGAAAAATGGGCATGCAAAGTACCGGTCATGCAGGCGGTATTCATAACTGGCTTGTGAAACCAAATTTAACGGGCGGATTGACCGCACTTTTACGTCAAATGGGCACCGGTTTATTGGTGACAGATGTCATGGGGCAAGGCGTAAATATTGTGACGGGGGATTATTCCCGTGGCGCAGCAGGCTTCTGGGTGGAGAATGGCGAGATCCAATATCCAGTTGCTGAAATTACCATTGCGGGTCAATTGCAGGATATGTTGAAAAATATTGTGGCAGTAGCAGATGATGTTGAACATCGATCCAATATCCAAACTGGTTCAATCCTACTCGACAAGATGAAAATCTCAGGGAATTAATAAATTTATAAAAATGATAATAATTCTTATTGACAGATATTTTCTTTCTGCTACTATGCACACATCTGTTTCGTAGCGATTGCAGGTTGCTTCAACAGGTAGAGTAGAAAGTAAATTCGTTAGGGTTAAAAAGGCTGAAGGTTTAAACTTCAGCCTTTTTTATTGTAGAATACGCAAACGATTAAATTAAAAAGGAAAGACCATGAAAAAACACCACGTCGATATTATGATTTCAGAAGCGGATGTCCGTAGTCGCATAGCTGAACTTGGCGCGGAAATTACGCATTTTTATCAACAAAAAGCCATTGATAAACTGATTGTTGTCGGTCTTTTACGTGGTTCATTTATGTTCATGGCCGATCTGGTGCGTGAATTAAAATTACCGGTAGAAGTGGAGTTTATGACCACTTCAAGCTATGGTAGCGGAATGACAAGTAATCACGATGTGAAAATTACGAAAGATCTTGAAGGCGATATTCGTAATGAACACGTGCTAATTGTTGAGGACATTATTGATACGGGTTACACCCTTGAAAAAGTGCGTGGTATTTTAAATTTACGCGATCCTGCAAGCTTAGCGATTTGTACCTTGTTAGATAAACCTTCTCGCCGAGAAGTGGAAGTACCTGTTGAATGGATTGGTTTTTCTATTCCGGATGAATTTGTTGTCGGCTATGGTATTGATTATGCTCAACGTTATCGTAATCTAGGTTATATTGGTAAAGTAGTCATAGACGAATAATTTATTTTTCAATAAAAAGAGCGGTCAAAATTCACAGTGATTTTTGACCGCTCTTTGTTTATTAAGATTAGCGTTTAGCTTTTTTGATAAACTTCATTAAGCGTTTACGTTTACGTAATTGGTTTGGGGTGAGTTTATTTTTTCTACCCGCGAATGGGTTTGAACCTTCTTGGAATAGCAAGCGAATTGGCGAACCAATAATTTTCAAACTCTTACGATAATAATTAGATAAATAACGTTTGTATGAATCCGGTAATTTATCCATTTGGTTACCATGCACCACAATAATCGGTGGATTATAGCCGCCTGGGTGAGCGTATTTTAATTTAATACGACGACCGCCAATCATTGGTGGTTGATGCTCATCCGTTGCCATTTGTAAAATACGGGTGAGAAGGGAAGTCGTCATTTTTTGCGTCGCACAAGCATAAGCTTCTTTAATCGAATCAAAAAGATTACCTACGCCACTGCCGTGTAAAGCAGAAATAAAATGCACACGGGCAAAATCAATGAAATCTAAACGGCGATCTAATTCGGATTTGACGCGATCTTTCACATCTTGATCTAAGCCATCCCATTTATTTACGACGATCACCAGTGAGCGACCCGCATTTAAGATAAAGCCAAGTAGAGAGAGATCTTGGTCTGAAATGTTTTCACGCGCATCAATGGTGAGTAATACCACGTTTGCATCTTGAATCGCTTGCAACGTTTTAATAACAGAGAATTTCTCAACGGCTAAATGCACTTTACCACGTTTACGCACACCTGCTGTGTCAATTAAGGTGTATTGCTGACCATCGCGTTCCATTGGAATATAGATACTGTCACGTGTTGTGCCTGGCATATCGTAAACCACCACGCGATCTTCACCTAAAATACGATTGGTTAATGTGGATTTACCGACGTTTGGACGGCCTACAATCGCAATTTTGATATTTTTGTCTTGTTCTTCTTCAAGCTCTTCGTCTAATGCGTCATCAATTAATGACGTATCTTCCTCTGAATCGAAGTCAAATTCGTGATCCCATTCATCTTTTTCTTCTTCATCAGAAGTTCGGTCATTTTCTGCTTCGTTTTCTTGTAATTTTTCCGCTAAAGGGGCAAGTACTTGCTCCATCAACTGGGTCACACCACGGCCTTGTGATGCAGCAATTTGTTCAATTTCACCTAAGCCTAATTGATAGAATTCTGCACAGTGTGAATCTGCATCAATACCATCAGTTTTGTTTGCCACCACGACGGTTGTTTTATTCGTACGTTGGCGTAAGTAGTTGGCAATGCCAATGTCTGCAGCCGTTAAACCTGCACGCGCATCCACTAAGAAAAGCACGACATCGGCTTCTTCAATGGCTAATAAGGATTGTTCCGCCATTTTTTCTTCAACGCCTTCTTCAGTACCATCAATACCGCCGGTATCGATCACAATGAAATCATAGCCAGAAATATTGGCATGACCGTATTTACGATCTCGGGTTAAACCAGGGAAGTCTGCAACAAGTGCATCGCGAGTACGGGTTAAACGGTTGAATAGGGTGGATTTGCCTACGTTTGGGCGACCCACTAAGGCAACGACAGGAGTTGTCATAAAAATATCTCTGTAAAGTGTAAATTTGGTTAATTATAGCGAATGTTGGCTGGCAGGTAAAATTCGGGCATAAAAAAAGCACCTTTTGGTGCTTCATTATCTCGGCTTAATTGGCGGAATGGACGGGACTCGAACCCGCGACCCCCTGCGTGACAGGCAGGTA
>CAUUXN010000006.1:0-30652 GCA_963548985.1 uncultured Haemophilus sp.
CCGCAGAACAAGAAGACGACGGCGTACCATTTGCAGAAAAAATGCAAAATCTGACTACTCTTTTAAAGGAACAATTTGCGAAAAGTGCGGAATTGGAAGCGGAAATTAAGAAGAATTTAGGGGGATTAGGGTATGAGTGATAACTTTAAAACTGATACTTTAGATAGCTTATGTGAATTAATCGTGGATTGTCCACATTCAACTCCGACATGGACAACTTTCGGCTATGTAGTAATTAGAAATCAAAACATCACTGATGGTGTATTGGATTTATCATCACCGAGCTATACGGATTATTCAGGGTACAGAGATAGAACCAAAAGAGCTAGTCCACAAGAAAATGATATCGTGATCACCCGAGAAGCGCCGATGGGAAGAGTTTGCTTAATTCCTAAAGAACCAATCTGTTGCCTAGGGCAAAGACAAGTATTACTTCGTGCCGATAGAAACAAAATAAGTGCTGAATATCTCTACTGGTCTCTACGCTCCCCATTTGTTCAACGACAAATTCTAATAAATGAAGGAACAGGAGCAACCGTTAGTAATATGAGAATACCTGTGTTAAAAGCACTAGAAATTCCGCGGTTAGCATCCATTGAAATAGAAAATAAGAAAGCGAAAGATTTATCTAATATTCAAAATAAAATCCAACTCAACACCCAAATCAACCAAACCTTAGAACAAATCGCCCAAGCCCTGTTTAAAAGCTGGTTTGTCGATTTCGACCCCGTGCGTGCCAAAGTCCAAGCCCTTTCAGACGGCCTTAGCCTTGAACAAGCAGAGCTGGCAGCCATGCAGGCAATCAGCGGAAAAACACCCGAAGAACTGACCGCACTTTCACAAACACAGCCTGAACGCTACGCCGAATTAGCCGAAACCGCCAAAGCGTTTCCGTGTGAGATGGAGGAAATTGATGGGGTTGAAGTGCCTAAGGGGTGGGAGGTTAAACCACTACCTGAAATCATTGACTTCCTTGAAGGACCAGGCATTCGTAATTGGCAATATACAGATGAAGAAGATGGTATCAAGTTTATCAATATTCGCTGCATCCAGAATGGAGACTTGACATTAACAACCGCAAATAAAATCACGAAGGAAGAAGCTTTTGGAAAATATAAACACTTCCAGCTTGAAGAAGACGATATTGTTGTTTCAACATCTGGAACATTAGGACGATTTGCTTTTGTTAGGAAGGAACATTTGCCTTTATCACTCAATACAAGTGTTATCCGTTTCCGTCCTATTAAAAATAAAAGCACATTAGGCTTTATTGCTGGTTTTGTTGAGAATCAATTACAACATGAATTGGAGATCCGAGCTTCAGGTTCTGCCCAGCGTAACTTTGGACCTACACACTTGAAACAAATCTCTTTATTATTACCCAATTTTAAATTACTTGAATTACATCAGAAATATGCTTCTTCTTTATTTGAAAAAAGAAAACAGCTTCTGTCTGAAATTGATGTATTGAAAGATACTAGGGATTTGTTATTACCTAAATTATTAAATGGAGAATTTATAAAATGGAAAACTTAAAAAGAAATATAGACTCTGATGAAATTGAAATCCTTTGCGTAATAGAAACCTTAGATGAGTTAAAAGCGTTCATTACAGATTTTGAATATGAATTTGATGATGAAACACCACCACTGTTTAAAACTAGAACTACATCGAGAGAAAAGCATTCCTATTTAAAATATTTTAGAGGGCATAGCAAAGAAAGTTATAGACTATCATCAACACTAGAACGTTATTTAACTGATATTTTTGGTAAGAATTACGTTCAAAAAAACTTTGAAAAAATACAAGAAATATACCTGAAAGAGTGTAGGAAAGTTTTATTAGAACAAAGTATTGATGGGTTTTATTCTTTACCTATGGAATTAACTGATAATGACATTTGGGCCTTTGGGCGACATTATCATCTAAAAACACCATTATTAGATTGGTCTCGCTCATTCTTTGTTGCACTTTATTTCGCCTTTGAGGACTTAGAACCAGAACAAGAAAAATATCGTGTAATATATCAATTAAACGATTTTCTCCCTCCAGAACAGGATGTCATCATTACGCCCAAAATAAAAATTGGTGCAAGGATAAATGCTCAAAATGGAGTATTTACTAAACTACCATCTTATCGCCTAGAAGAATTGGCATCACATAATCGACCGGAATACTTAGGAAAAGGTATCCCATTCATTAGTAAATATTTAATTTCTAGCAAATTAAGAATGGATGTTTTAAATTTTTTAGCTAGTATCAATATAGATCCTTATACCATTTATCCTGATTTATTAGGAAAAATGAAAGCATGCGAGATTGGCATTGATAAGGCTATTGTAGACATTCTTTTAGAGAATAGTTAAATATCAAATAGTTTCATAATACTGAGTTCTCCCTATTTTATTAAAGAAAGATTAAAAGGGATTTAAAACCAATACACTAAGGAGCTCATCATGCTCAACGAAAACGACATCGAACAACTTACCCTTCAACGCCTGCAATCCCTCGGTTGGGAATATCGCTATGGTAAAGACTTGCCTGTTCATGAAGGCGAGTTTGCCCGTGGCGATTTGAGCGGCGTAGTCTTTGTTGAGCAACTGCGTCAGGCGGTGCGTAAACTTAATCCGCAGCTGCCTGAAAGTGCGGTGGATTCTGTGGTCAAATCGGCGACGAAAAGTGATATTGGCGACTTGGTGGTGCGTAATCAGGCGTTTTATAAACTGTTGCGTGATGGCGTGCGGGTGGAATATCAGGCTGACGGCGAGCAAAAAATCGAGATGGCACGCTTGGTGGATTTTGAGCATGTGAAGAACAACCGCTTTGTTGCCGTCAATCAATTGGAAATCCGCAGCCGTAAAGGGGGTAAACGGATTCCCGATATTATCGGTTTTGTAAATGGTCTTCCCTTAGTGGTGTTTGAGCTGAAAAATCCGCTGCGTGAATCGGCGGATTTGTTACAGGCGTTTAATCAGTTTGAAACCTATAAAGATGAGATTGCCGAGCTGTTTGTTTACAACCAAACCCTGATTATTTCAGACGGCATTGCCGCACGCTTGGGCTCGCTTTCGGCAGATTTCCAACGCTTTACGCCGTGGAAAGTGGTCGATGAAAAAAATAAAAGCGCGCGGTTATATTTTGATGATGAATTGCAAAGCCTACTCAGTGGCTTGCTGAAGCCTGAGGATTTATTGGACTATATCCGCTATTTCGTTTTATTTGAGCGAGACTCCACCGGTAAAATCATTAAAAAAATCGCGGCGTACCATCAATATTACGGCGTAAATGAAGCGGTAGATTCCACCCTTTTTGCGACTTCAGAAAAAGGCGACCGCCGCATTGGCGTGATGTGGCATACGCAGGGCTCGGGTAAATCAATTTCCATGTTGTTTTATGCCGGCAAACTACTTGCACAGCCTGAATTGAAAAATCCGACGATTGTGGTGGTTACCGACCGCAACGATTTGGACGGTCAGCTTTTCCAAACCTTTTCTTCAGGCAAAGATTTAATCAAACAAACGCCGCAACAAGTGGAAGACCGCGATCAACTGCGCCAACTGCTCGCGCAAAATGAAGTCGGCGGCGTGTTTTTTACGACGATTCAAAAATTCGCCCTAAATGAGGAAGAAAGCCGCTTCCCTGTTTTAAATGAGCGCAGCAATATTATTGTGATCAGCGATGAGGCACACCGCAGCCAATATGGCTTTACACAAAAGCTGCATAACGGCAAGTTTCAGGCAGGCTACGCCCGTCATTTGCGTGATGCGCTGCCAAATGCTTCGTTTATCGGTTTTACCGGTACGCCAATCAGCCTAGAAGATAAGGACACGCAAGATGTGTTCGGGCGCTATGTGTCGATTTATGATTTACAAGATGCGGTGGAAGATGGCGCCACCGTGCCGATTGTGTATGAAGCACGCCAAATCCGCTTAAACGAAAAAGAACACGATGAGCTATTCAAAGAAATTGATGATTTGCTGGAAGAGGAGCAATCCCCTGCCCTGCGATTGCAGGAAAAATTGCTGGGTTCGCAAGCCCGTCTGGCCGATTTAGCCGCGGATTTTGTGCAGCATTTTGCCAAACGCAATGAAGTCGTCGACAGCAAAGCGATGATGGTAGTTTCCAGCCGTCAGATTTGCGTGGATTTGTACAATGAAATCATCAAACTGCGCCCTGAATGGCATTCGGACAATATTAACGAAGGCGCGATTAAAATTGTGATGACAGGTTCGGCTTCCGATGCGCCGGAAATGCAGAAACACGTTTACAGTAAACAGGAAAAGCAAACGCTGGAACGCCGCTTTAAAGACCCGAACGATCCGTTGAAAGTAGTGATTGTGCGCGATATGTGGCTGACGGGCTTTGATGCGCCTTGTTGTAATACGATGTATATCGACAAGCCGATGCAGGGGCACAACCTGATGCAGGCGATTGCCCGAGTAAACCGTGTATTCCGCAATAAAAGCCGAGAAAATGGCGGCTTGATTGTGGATTATGTCGGTATTGCTGAAAAACTCAAAGAAGCGACCCAGCAATACACCAATTCACAAGGCAAGGGCAAGCTGACTGATAACGTAATTGATGTATTCTTTAAAATGAAAGAGCATTTGGAATTTATCCGCAGCCTGTTTGCAACGCCGGTTGAAGGGAAAACTTTTGATGCTCAAGCAGTCTTAGAGAAAGACGAACCACATAAATTACTCATGGCGATTCGTTTTGCCGCCAACCATATTTTAAGTCTCGATCAATTACCTTTTGACGGCAAAGCGCACGAGCAACATTGGTTTAATAAAAAAGAAACCGAGCCACGCAAAAAAGCCTTTTTGAAAGCGGCGGGATTGGTGAAAAAAGGCTATATGCTATGCGGCTCATTGGCTGAAGTTGAGCCATACAACCAAGAAATTGCTTTTTATGATGCTGTACGCGCTATTCTCACGAAGCGTGGACAAAATGGTACGGGTTCTAATGAAAGACAGATTTTATTGAAAAAATTGGTCAATCAAGCCGTCTATTCCGAAGGCGTGATTGATTTGTTTGATCTGCTGGAAAAACCGCAGCCACAAATCAACCTACTTTCTGAAGAGTTTTTGCAGACCATCAAAAATAGCCCGACTAAGAATTTATGGGTCAGCGCAATGGAGCGTTATTTGGCAAGCGAAATCAAAGCCAAATCAGGCGCAAACCTCACCTTGCAAAAAGACTTCGAGCAGCGTTTAAAAGAAGCCCTAAATCAATACCACAACCATAATTTAAGCGTGGTGGAAATTTTGGATGAGCTTTTCAAAATGAGCCAAGACTTCCAAGAACGCTTAGCTTTAGGTGAAAAGCTGGGACTGAAAAAAGAGGAACTCGCCTTCTACGAAGCCCTCGCCCAAAACCAAAGCGCCCGAGAGCTCATGGGCGATGAAGTATTGAGCAAACTTGCCAAAGAAATTACCGATACTTTAAGACGCTCGGTTACCATCGACTGGCAATACAAAGAAGGCGTTCGCGCCAAAATGCGTATTCTCGTAAAACGAGCTTTACAGCGTTATAAATACCCGCCGGATAAACAGGAAGAAGCCGTGAGCTATGTGATTAAGCAAGCGGAGGAAATTGCGGAAGATTTAACCGCTGAAAAATCACTATAGCGTTAATTACATGTAATAAAAAAACCGAGCTATTTAGCTCGGTTTATTTTTATCTCTCCTCTATTTTGCTTCAGCTTGAGTCTTTTTCTCTTCAAGTTCTTCCCATCGCATAAATGCCGTCTCAAGTTCCGATTCGGTATCCGCTAATTCTTTAAGCTTCGCATCCGTTACATCATGGGCTTGTTGGAAAAAGTGAGGGTCACCAATTTCAGCTTGAAGTGCGGTAATTTTCTCTTCCAATTGTTCCAACAATTGTGGTAGCTGTTCTAACTCACGTTGTTCTTTATAAGAAAGTTTAACAGATTTCGGCTTTTGAGAAATAACGTCATTTTTGACCGCACTTTCCTGTGCTTTTGGTGCTTCTTTTTTGGATTTTTGAGTCTCTTGCTCTGCTTTCATCGCAAAGTAATTAGCTTGTTGTCCTTTCGCATCAAAGAAACCACCCACGTATTTATTCAATACGCCATCGCCTTCAAAGAAATAACACTCAGTCGCGACATTATCAATAAACTGACGATCATGGCTGACAATCAATAAGGTGCCTTGATAATCCGTGAGAATTTCTTCCAATAATTCTAAGGTTTCTACATCCAAGTCATTGGTTGGTTCATCGAGAATCAATAGATTATTAGGTTTCAGTAATAATTTAGCCAATAACAAACGGTTACGTTCACCACCTGAAAGCGCTTTTACGGGTGTCATGGCTCGCTTCGGTGGAAATAAGAAATCCTGCAAATAGCCCAAGACATGACGTTTTATGCCATTGACTTCAATATCCTGCTTGCCATCGGCAACGTTATCCATCACCGTTTTTTCTGGATCAAGATCAGCACGATATTGGTCAAAATAAGCAATGTCTAATTTTGTACCACAATGAATGCTGCCACTAGTTGGCTTAATTTCACCTAATAAAAGTTTAATAAACGTGGTTTTTCCGCAACCATTTGGGCCAACCAATGCAATTTTATCGCCACGTAAAATGGTCGTGCTGAAATCTTTAAGCAGCTGTTTGCCTTCAATTTCATAACTCACATTTTCTATTTCAAACACGATTTTGCCTGAACGACTCGAGTTATCTAATTGTAACTTGGCCGTACCCATCACCTCACGACGTTGGCGACGTTCTTCACGCATCGCTTTTAAAGCTCGCACACGGCCTTCATTACGCGTACGACGAGCTTTAATACCCTGACGAATCCAAACCTCTTCTTGTGCTAAACGCTTATCGAAAAGCTCGTTCTGTAACGCTTCGACACGTAAGTTTTCTTCTTTCGTGGTGAGGTATAAATCATAATCACCAGGATAAGGCACTAATTTACCGCGGTCTAAATCCACAATACGAGTTGCCATTTTGCGGATAAAAGAACGGTCATGAGAAATAAACACAATGCTTCCGGTAAATTCTAATAAGAAGTTTTCTAACCATTCAATTGCATCCACATCCAAGTGGTTAGTCGGTTCATCTAATAACAAGACATCAGGATTACACACCAACGCACGAGCAAGAGCGGCTTTACGCAACCAACCACCAGATAAATCCGCTAATTTAGTATCGGGATTTAACTCGAGCTTTTGCAGGACTTCATTGATTTTATTTTCAAACTGCCAACCGTTGGCATGCTCTAATTTAGCCTGCACTTGTGCCAGTTGATTAAGAATTTGGTCACTATAATTTTGTGTCAACTCTTGTGAAATATGGTGATATTCCTTTAACAAATCCGCTAAATGCTCAATCCCTTCCGCCACATAATCAAATACATTCCCTTCAGCGTGGCGAGGCGGGTCTTGTTCTAAACGTGAAACCACTAAATCTTTTTCATACTGCACTTTACCGTCATCCATCGTGACTTGCTGTGCAATAATTTTTAATAAAGTCGATTTACCTGCACCGTTACGCCCCACTAAACACACGCGCTCATTGGGTTCAATATGAAGTTCAGCATGATCAAGTAAGGGGTGATCACTAAAAGAAAGATAAGCGTTAGTTAAACTAATTAATGCCACAAAATTGTCCTATAAATTCAAAATATCAATAAAAATAACCGCACTTTAGAGCTGATGATAAACCTTTAAGGCATAAGCATCTGACATGCCCGCGATATAGTCACAAATAATGCGTTTTTTACCCTGCTCCGGTGCATTTCTCCAACGATTAGCCGTATTCGTTGGCAATAAACGTTCTGGGTCAGACTCAAAAATCTGGAACATTTCCGTGAGAATACGTTGACCTTTATATTCAATACGTTGCGTTTCGACATGACGAATCACATATTTCCACACAAACTTTTTGAATACATTTAATGCGGCAATCACATCTTGCGGTAGTTCTGCGTTATAACGTAACAAAGGCTCATCAAAATTATTGGTGACTTTCCAACGCACATGAGTAATGAAGAAATTCACCAATGCACCAATGGCATTTTTACGTTCAAAATGATAATTGGAAAATAATCGTTGGCTGACTTGCTCTATATTTTTTGCCAGCCAATCTGAAGGAATCGTTTTAAGTTCATCTAAGGCTTCTTGCCACTGATGTTGATTTACTACGCCGGTCACAATTGCATCTTCTAAATCATGCACGCCATACGCAATATCGTCCGCCAACTCCATAATACTGCAATCTAAAGATTTAAATTGTGTTTTTAAAAACTCAGCAGGATTTGACCGCGCTTTTTGAAATGAGCCAAACAAAGTGCGGTCATTTTCAGAAAGGTTTTGTAATAGCCAATTAAACATTGTGACGTCATCACGGAACAAGCCTTTTCCAGGTTTCCAATCGCTAATTTTCACATAACGCGGATCAGCGTTTTCAGTATGCGGCAACTGAGCATATTGTGGTGAAGATAAGTCTAAAATATTCGGATATTTCACTACGCCTAAAATAGCACGACGCGTTAAATTCATCCCTGCTGTTTCGGTATAAGGTTCAAGTTTAGTAATGATACGAAATGTCTGCGCATTACCTTCAAAACCACCATGATTACGCATCATATAATTGAGGGCTACTTCCCCACCATGGCCAAACGGTGGATGACCAATATCATGCGCAAAGCACAAACTTTCAATTAAATCATTGCTTGGTAATAAAGGTTTGAGTTGTTTCTGTAACTCACTTTTTTCGATATGAAGCTTGTCTGAAATAGCAATATAACTTTCCGCAAATTTTAATTGGGAAACAAGGCTGCTGCCGATTTGTGCCACTTCAAGGGAATGAGTTAGGCGCGTACGATAAAAATCATTTTCGCCCACGGCGTGAATTTGTGTTTTGGCTTGCAAACAACGGAAAGCGGCAGAATGTAAAATCCGCCCGCGATCACGACGAAATGGTGGTCGGTGATCTTTTTCGCGAGGCGGATCAGGAAGGAAACGTTCAGTCCAAAAATCAGCTAATTGGGTTCTCATAAAAATAGACGAATAACATGGAATACTAAGGGCGCTAAAATGGAACTCATAATACCGCAAAGAACCAAAGAAATCGAACTATAACTCCCCGCTTTCGGATCAGCTTCCATACAGCTTACGGTGCCCAGTGCGTGAGAAACCGCCCCAACAGATAAACCAACGGCTTCTTGTTGTTTAATACCGAGTTTTTTCAAAATGAGATAACCAAAAACCGAACCTTGTAAACCCGCAACAATCACCCCTACCGCTGTAACGGCTGGAATACCACCTAAATGTGAAGAGACTTCCATCGCAATTGGCGTGGTAATTGATTTTGGTAATACGGTCGCCACCATTTCAGGACTTGCCCCTAAAATAATCGCAAAAATGGCACCGGTAAACATGGAAAATAGAGAAGCTAATGTCACCACAGAAAGAATAATTTTCCACTGTTTCGCAATTTGACGAAGTTGTTCATACAACGGTAACGCTAGTGCAACAATACTCAACCCTAATAAATTATTAATCGGCGCATTTCCTGCCATATAATTATCATAAGGGATACCTCCTACTTCTAAGATCAAAACGAGAATGGATACAGTAAGTACGAAAGTATTGAAAATCATGGACTTCCAACGTTTACTAATTTGTAATGCGAGCCAAAATCCGAAAATCGTTAAACCAGTATAAAGATAAATTGCATACTGCATAATAAAACCTTAGTCTGCCTGAAAATTACGTTTCTCTAATACTTTCTGACGTTTATGAGCAAAAGATTGCTTGTAAAACAAATAATTACCCAAAAATGCGATAATAAAGAGCGTCAGAAAAGTACTGAGAATATTTGGAATGAGTAAAATTTTCCATTGAGAAACAAGTAAATCATAATATTTGATAATGCCTACACTCACTGGCACAAAAAGTACTGCCATATACCGAATTAACAAACTAGAACCCAAATAAATCCATTCTAAACGAATGATACGAGTGGTTAATCCAATAAAAAGTATTAACAATCCCCAGATGCTGCCAGGAATTCCAACAGGCACATACTGCGAAATCAAATTGCCGAGTAGCAATATAATGTATAAAATCACGAGCGAGCGAACAAGTTGAACGCCTTTTTGGAGTAACATATTTCCTCTTTCAACTTATTTAACAATAATTCAAATTTATTTTACGCTTTTTTTGTTAGAATTACCCTCTCTTTTTAGTTAAATATTGCGATATAGATCAAAGAAATTCCAAATGATTAAAAATGCTTTCTTATTTTTAGCCCTAATTTTGACCGCACTTTGGACGCAATTTTCAGTCGCTACTGAACGCCAAATGGCATGTTGGGTTGTAGGTGTCAGCGATGGCGACACCTTAACTTGCCTTTTACCCACTAAAAAACAACTCAAAGTGCGATTACAAGAAATTGATGCACCGGAAAAAGGCCAACCATTTGGAAAGAAAGCCAAACAATATCTTTCACAACTGGTTTTCAAACAAAATGTGACGTTGTCCGTTTCTGGTTACGATCGTTACCAACGTATTTTGGCAACGGTTTACCTGCAAGAACAAAACATCAACTTAGAAATGGTAAAAAACGGCATGGCGTGGGTTTATCCGCAATATGTTAAAAATCCACTCTACTTTCAGGCACAAGATTTTGCCCAACAACAAAAAATTGGCTTATGGCGAGATTCCAACCCTATTGCCCCTTATGAATGGCGAAAACAGAACAAAGCAGGCAAACATGGAGGTCAACATGGCTTTTGATTATCAATCATTTAAAAATGAATTTCCTTATTTTAAATCGTCAAATGCCGTGGTTTATTTGGATAATGCGGCAACAGCATTAAAACCTCAAGCACTAATTGATGCAACAAGTACTTTTTATCAATCGGCAGGCTCCGTGCATCGTAGTCAGTATGAAGCCGCACAAACAGCACAATATGAAAATGCCCGTCACTTAGTTAAAACCTTAATTAATGCAGAAGATGAAAAAGCAGTGATTTGGACTTTAGGAACGACGCATAGCATTAATTTAGTCGCTAATGGTTTACTCCCCTCTTTGCATACGGATGACGAGATTTTAATTAGCCAAGCAGACCATCATGCTAATTTTGTTACGTGGCATGAGACAGCGAAAAAATGCGGAGCGAAAATTCAAGTGTTGCCTATTTTGGATAATTGGTTAATCGATGAAAATGCCTTAATTGCAGCCTTAAATGAGAAAACCAAATTAGTGGCGCTCAATTTTGTTTCCAACGTAACGGGAACAGAACAACATATTCAACATTTAATTCACCTAATTCGTCAACATAGCAATGCGCTCGTTTTAGTGGATGCCGCTCAGGCTATTAGCCATATACAGATTGATTTACAGGCATTAGATGCGGATTTTATTGCTTTTTCTGCACACAAAATTTATGGTCCCAACGGCATTGGCGTATTAAGCGGAAAATTAAGCTCACTTTCCCTGCTGCAACCGCTTTTTTACGGCGGGAAAATGATTGAGCGCGTCTCCCATGAATATATTACCTTTGCTGATTTGCCTTATCGATTAGAGGCTGGCACACCGAATATTGCTGGCGTGATTGGCTTTGGTGCAGTGCTAGATTGGCTCAAAAAATGGGATTTTCAGGCAGCCGAAGCGCATGCCGTTGAACTTGCTGAACAAAGTAAAGTGCGGTTAAAAAACTATCCGAATTGTCGTTTATTCAATTCACCGCAACCTAGTTCAGTAGTATGTTTTGTTTTTGATGGGATTGCGGCTTCGGATCTTGCTACCCTATTAAGTGAACAAAAAATTGCGTTGCGTGTTGGTGAACATTGTGCTCAACCTTACTTAGCCCGTCTTGGTGAACGTACTACATTAAGACTTTCTTTTGCGCCTTACAATAGCCCGCAAGATGTGGATGCTTTTTTTGCGGCATTAGATAAATCCTTAGAGTTATTAGCATGCTAGAAAACATTAAACAGGCAAAAAATTGGGAAGATCGTTACCGTTTCATTATTCAAGCCGGTAAACATCTTTCTCAACCTTCTCCAGATGAATTGGCTCAAATGCAATCAATTCAAGGCTGCGAAGCGGGACTTTGGTTTAAGGCTATTCCACAAAATGACTGTACGTTTCAATTTCAAGCTTACAGCGAAGCGCGCATTATGAATGGTTTGTTATACTTGTTGTTGCAAAACATCAACGGCCAAACCAGCAATCAACTACAACAATTTAATATTCGTCAATTTTTTGATGAGCTTGGTATTGCCTCCCGCTTAAGTGAAACCCGCTTAAACGGTTTAAAACAAATCGAAGAAATCTTGCACAATCTGTAATTATGTATCTGATCGAACCCTTTTTTAAATTGACCGCCTTAGAAAATGACATCGGCCAACAAAGCCGTTTGCTCAATGCAGTCATCGACCAATGGCGTTATAACGGACAAATTATCGGCCGTGAAATCCCGCTTTATTTAACGGAAGAAGAGTGCGAACAAGGTTTTGCTATGCGCGTTATTTGCCCTGAGCAAGATAGCCTTTTACCCGAGAATAATAACCAAACTGTGAATCTGGCGATGGAACATTCTGAAAAGTGCGGTCTACATTTTCAAGGTTTTCAAATTATTGCCGATGATTTAAATGCAGACAGCACCGCAGAATGTAGCCAACCAGCATGGCAGATTCTCTATACTACACATTTGCAATCTTGCTCGCCATTACATAGTGGAGATGATTTTTCTCCAATTCCGCTCTATAAACAGCTAAAAAATCAACCGCACTTAAGCCAAGATTTGATTAAATGGCAGGAAAATTGGCAGGCTTGCGATCAGCTGCAAATGAATGGTTCGGCTTTAGAAAAAGAATCGTTCAGCGAAATCTCCGAGGTTAATAGCACGCTTACTAAACATGGACGCTACCTTGCTGCTGAAATTGAAAAAGAAAGCGGCATATCGACCTATTATTATTTATACCGTGTTGGAGGCCATTCTTTAGAATCGGAACAGCAACGCTGTTGCCCGCAATGTGGTGGTAATTGGTCATTAGAAACACCACTATTTGATGTGATTTACTTTAAATGCGACCAATGTCGATTAGTCTCGAATGTGTCGTGGAACTTTTTATAACGCTTTCGTCATTTAGGAAAACACATGAACTATCAAGATAAAAGTCTTCAAGCTTTAAAACTCGGTCAAGCAACAGTATATGCTACGAATTATGACCGCACATTGTTACAACCCGTGCCTCGTAAACTCAATCGTGATGGCTTAGGCATTACCGAACAACAGCCTTTTACCCAAGGAGCTGATATTTGGACTGCCTATGAAATTTCTTGGTTAAATCCAAAAGGTTTGCCGCAAGTCGCCATTGCTGATGTGGAAATTGATTATCGCAGTGAAAATTTAATTGAATCAAAAAGCTTTAAACTCTATTTAAACAGCTTTAACCAAAGTAAATTTGCTGATTTTGCTAGCGTAGAGCGCACTATGCGAGAAGATCTCAGTGCTTGTGCTCAAGGCGAGGTCAAAGTACGTTTACATCCATTATCCCACTATCAAGAACAAAGTATTGATACTTTAACGGGCGATTGCATTGATGATCAGGATATCGAAATCCACAGCTACGAATTTAATGCAAACATTTTGCAAAATTGTACGTCCGATAACGTAGTGGAAGAAACCTTAGTAAGCCATTTATTGAAATCTAACTGTCTTATCACCAGTCAGCCCGATTGGGGAACCGTGCAAATTCATTATGTGGGTAAACAAATCGATCGCGAAAAACTTCTCCGCTACATTGTGTCTTTCCGTCAACATAATGAGTTTCACGAGCAATGTGTCGAGCGTATTTTCTGTGACTTGATGCATTACGCCAAACCAGAAAAACTCACCGTCTATGCGCGTTATACGCGTCGTGGTGGATTGGATATTAATCCATTTCGTTCTAACTTTGAGGAAATTCCGCAAAATTTACGCTTGGCAAGACAATAAATCACAAAACAAAAGTGCGGTGAAAATCAACCGCACTTTTATTTTATACATGTCGTAGATCATGAGCTTGTTGTAATAACTGACGACTTTCCTGCAAGAATTGATCTGAATACTCCCCAAACCATTCCCTCACCTGATGGAAAGCATCAATAACCCCTTGGCGATCGCCTTTTTCAAAAAATTGTAACGCTTCTTCATACGTTTGCTTCAAGCTTTCAATCACGTCTAAATTTTCTGGCTTATCCATAATAATATCGGCATAAAGCGCTGCATCTTGGGCAAATAGACGACCAATCATGGCTAATTCCAAACGATAAATCGGGGAAGATAATGCCAATAAATTACTTAAATTGACTGGTTGTTTGGAAAGATGCAGACCATTCGCGAAGGTGGAAAAGTGACGTAATGCTTGAATGTACGTCATATTGTGATCATGCTCCGCCGCATCAATTTGATAAATTTTTGCACCCCAGATTTGAATTTGCTCTAACAACCATTCATAACGCTCACTAAAACGTCCATCACAACGCACAACCACTTGTTTTGCCATGCTAGCAATATCGGGACCAAACATTGGATGCAGCCCAACTACTGCCCCTTTATGCACCTCTAACATTTTAGCTAATGGAGCACGTTTCACAGAGGTGAGATCCGCCAGCAGCATATTTTCGGTTAAATGTGGCTTTAGACGTTCAATTGTTTCTAACGTGTGATCAATCGGCACTGAGACTATAACAACATCCGCATTCGTTAAAATGCGTTCTGCTACATCCCAATCATCTCGGTCTAAAATAGAAATAGGATAACCGGAAGCACGTAAATAGCGAGCAAATAATTGCCCCATTTTTCCGTAACCGCCGACAATAACAATTTTGTTAATGGCTGGATTCAGGGTTTTAAAACCAAATTGATTTTCATTGGAATAAGATTCACGCATGAAACGACGTAGCACATCTTCAATAAGCTGAGGGGAAATCCCCGCTTTAGCCGCCTCTTCTCGGCGTGCTTGTAACATGGCTAACTCACGTTCTGGCGCATAAATCGGCAAGCCTTTTTCGTGCTTTACTTCGCCTACTTGGCTTACTAATTCGAGACGTTTAGCAAAAAGTTGAATCAGTTCACGATCGAGCGCATCAATTTCCTGACGTAACTGGTTAAGGACATCCATAATTCACCTGTAATATCTTATTTACATGATTGCAATTAAAAGGTTACAGGTGAGATTACTGGAATTAAAAAAGAAAGGCAAATAGTTAGAGAGATTGCGTAATCAAGCGTTGTGGACGAATCACATTGTTATCATCGACAAGTGCTACGCCTAAAAAGATATTCTCGTCAGAAAATAACCGCACTTGACCATGTAATTTTGCTTCATTAGCAAATTTAACTCGTTGTCCAAAGCCGATACCTTTACTTTGCTCTGCGTTTAACTTTAATGCAGGTAATTTACTGACTGCTGTATCTGTCGGTAAAAGATGTTGATCAAGTTGTGCAAGATTGCCTTGCTCTGCAAGCGCCTGCAAAGCATCCCATGTCATCATCTTTTCTGTTGGATAATCCGCAACCGCAGTTCTACGTAACACTGTCACATGAGCGCCACAACCTAACACTTCACCTAAATCATCCACTAATGTTCGGATATAGGTTCCTTTCGAACAATGCACTTCTAAAGTTAGAAAAGGCGCTTGATACTCAATAAAGTTAAGCTCAAAAATCGTGATAGGACGTGCTTCACGTTCTACCGTAATGCCTGCGCGAGCATACTCATACAATGGTTTTCCATTGTGTTTTAACGCTGAAAACATGGTCGGCACTTGCAAAATATCACCACGGAATTGTTCAAGCGCGGTCAAAATTTGTGATGTTTCCACATTGACAGGACGCGTTTCGACCACTTGTCCTTCTGCATCTGAGGTATCCGTACGTTCACCTAATTTTGCTGTAACCACATAGCGTTTATCTGCATCTAATAAGAATTGCGAAAACTTTGTCGCTTCGCCTAAGCAAATAGGTAGCATACCGGTTGCTAATGGATCGAGCGCACCGGTATGCCCTGCTTTATTCGCTTGGAATACGCGTTTCACCTTTTGCATAATATCATTAGATGACATGCCTTGTGGCTTATCTAATAAAAATACGCCATCAATATCACGTCCACGCTTACGAGGTCTCGACATTAGTCATTTTCCTCAACGTGTTTTTTCTCGTCTTCACGTATCACGTTTGTCACCAAATTAGACATACGCATCCCTTCGACTAAGGATTGATCATAGAAGAAACGAATTTCCGGCACAATGCGTAAACGCATTGCTTTACCCACTAATGAACGAATGTAAGGTGCCGCTTTTTCTAACCCTTTCATGCCCTGTGCAATCGCTACTTCATCATGATCAAACAAAAATGTGACAAACACTTTTGCATAAGCTAAATCGCTTGATACTTCCACATCAGACACGGTTACCATGCCAATACGGGGATCTTTCACTTCACGTTGCAAAATGATGGCGATTTCTTTTTGTAATTCTTGTGCAACGCGATCGCTGCGTTTAAATTCTCTTGCCATAATATTTCTCTTATTAAAAAGCGGTCAAAAATACGTTGAATTTTGACCGCTCTTTTTATTGATTAGATTGAACGTTTAATTTCAACGACTTCAAACACCTCGATTTGGTCGCCGACTTTCACGTCATTGTAGTTTTTAACGCCGATACCACATTCCATACCATTACGGACTTCAGAAACGTCATCTTTAAAGCGACGGAGAGATTCCAATTCACCTTCAAAAATTACCACGTTATCACGTAATACACGGATTGGGTTGTTGCGTTTTACTACACCTTCGGTCACCATACAACCGGCGATTGCACCAAATTTCGGATGTTTAAACACATCACGCACTTCAGCCAAGCCGATGATTTCTTGTTTGAATTCAGGTTGTAACATACCGCTCATCGCGGCTTTCACATCATTTAATAGTTCATAAATGATGGAGTAATAACGAAGGTCAATGTTTTCTGCTTCGATAATACGACGAGCAGAAGCATCCGCACGTACGTTAAAGCCGATCATAATCGCATTAGAGGCTGCCGCTAAGGTTGCATCAGTTTCAGAAATACCACCTACACCAGAGCCCACTACTTTCACTTTCACTTCGTCAGTAGAAAGATCTTGTAACGATTGAATAATCGCTTCCACAGAACCCTGTACGTCCGCTTTCACAATGATGTTCAGTTCAGCAACATCACCTTCCGTCATATTGCTAAACATATTTTCAAGTTTAGCTTTTTGCTGACGAGCAAGTTTCACTTCACGGAACTTACCTTGACGGTGTAATGCGACTTCACGTGCTTTTTTCTCATCACGCACGACAGTTGCTTCATCACCCGCTGCTGGTACACCAGAAAGACCTAACACCTCAACAGGGATAGATGGGCCTGCTTCATCGATTTCTTTACCGTTTTCATCGCGCATTGCACGAACACGACCGTATTCAAAACCGCAAAGTACGATATCACCTTTACGTAAAGTACCAGATTGAACAAGAATGGTTGCAACCGGACCACGACCTTTATCAAGGTAAGATTCAATCACTACACCGCTTGCCATGCCGTCTTTTACAGCCGTTAATTCAAGTACTTCTGATTGAAGCAAGATGGCATCTAATAAGTCATCAACACCGGTACCTTTCTTCGCAGAAACAGGCACGAATTGCACATCACCACCGAATTTTTCAGAAATCACTTCGTGTTGAAGTAATTCTTGCTCTACGCGATCTGGATTTGCCTCTGGTTTATCAATTTTGTTCACTGCCACCACTAGAGGTGCACCGGCTGCCTTCGCGTGTTGAATCGCTTCAATAGTTTGCGGCATCACTCCATCATCTGCCGCAACAACAAGAACGACGATATCCGTTGCTTTCGCACCACGTGCACGCATTGAGGTAAATGCGGCGTGTCCCGGTGTATCTAAGAAAGTGATCATTTTGCCGTCATCCATTTCTACGTGGTACGCACCGATGTGCTGAGTAATACCACCCGCCTCACCTGCTGCAACTTTCGCTTTACGAATATAGTCAAGCAATGAGGTTTTACCATGGTCAACGTGACCCATGATCGTTACAACTGGTGCACGAGTCACTTTTTCTGCGTTAACATCACGATCGCCTAATACTTCTTCTTCTAGTTCATTTTCATTGCGAAGAATCACTTTGTGACCTAATTCTTCAGCCACTAATTGAGCTGTTTCTTGGTCAAGCACTTGGTTAATGGTCACCATTTCGCCCATCTTCATCATTGCTTTGATGATTTCAGTTGCTTTGGTTGCCATTTTGTTTGCTAATTCTGCAACGGTAATGGTTTCACCAATAACAACATCCTGTTTCACAACCTGAACAGGTTTTGTGAAGGCTTGTTGTAATGCTGCACCTTTCTTACCATTTTTACCTTTACCAAATTTACCATCTTTTTGATTTTTACGGTTAGATTCGCGCTCATTTTTATTGCCGCCTTTCACGTCATCGCGTTCTTTTTTCGCTTTAGCGACTTTATTTTTGCCGCGACCACGATTTTCATTACGGCGTTCTTCTTCGTCTTCCGCTTCTAAAGCATAACGAGAGCTTAAATTGTAATCGGTATAATCTTCTGATGCGCTTTCATTGCTTGACGTATCCGCTTCAGCATAACGTTTAGCATCTTCAGCTGCTTTACGAGCTTGCTCTTCTGCCTTTTGGCGAGCTAGCTCTTCCGCTTTGCGACGAAGTTCTGCTTCTTCTGCTTTACGTTTTTCTTTTTCTGGATCAACCGATTTAGGTTTATTTTCAACCGCACTTTGTGCTGGTTTCGCTGCCTTTTCTGCTTCAACCTTCGCTTTTTCAGCTTTCGCTTTTTCCGCTGCAGCTTTTTCAGCAGCTAAACGTGCTTTTTCTTCTGCCGCTTTCTTCTCTGCTTCTTGCTGTGCTTTTAATTTCTCTGCCTCTGCGGCTTTTCGAGCGGCATCTGTTGGCACTGTGCGTTTTTTACGAACTTCAACTTGTACCGCTTTTGCTTTACCGCCAGCTGTTGTGCTGCTTACGGTTGTTTTTGTTCTGCGTTGAATACTTAGTTTTTTCGGTGCATTCGCATCCGTATTTTTTACATCTTCAGTCATTATTAAACTCCTTACTCTTCGCTAAACCAGCAAATATTACGCGCAGCCATAATAAAGTCAGCGGCTTGCTCTGCGGTTAATTCTTCGATATCAGCTAAATCATCTACACCTTGCTCAGCAAGTTCTTCAAGCGTAGTAATTTGTTTTTCAGCTAATTTAAAGGCAATGTGACGATTCATGCCTTCAAGATTTAATAAACGATCTTCAATATTCGCTTTTTTCAAGGCTTCTTCTTCAGCTGCTGCAGCTGCAGTAATGGCATCTTTTGCGCGACCTTGTAACTCTTCGATAAGATCTTCATCTTCTAAACCATCAATTGCAGTCAGTTCACTCACAGGAACATAAGCCACTTCTTCTAAAGAAGTAAAGCCTTCATCCACTAAGATTTGAGCGAACTCTTCATCAAGACCTAATTTATCCATGAATAAATTTAATACTTTGGTATCTTCAGCTTGATGTTTTTCATTTAATTGTTCGGTAGTCATGACATTTAATGTCCAACCGGTTAATTGTGTCGCTAAACGTACGTTTTGACCGTTACGACCAATTGCTTGTGCTAAGTTGTCCGCATCAACCGCAATATCCATTGAGTGATTATCTTCATCCACAATGATTGAAGTCACATCAGCTGGCGCCATAGCATTAATTACATATTGTGCTGGGTTGTCATCCCAAAGTACGATATCTACACGTTCACCACCTAATTCATTGGTAATCGCTTGAACGCGAGCACCGCGCATACCCACACACGCACCAACTGGGTCGATACGTTTGTCATTTGATTTCACCGCAATTTTCGCACGAGAACCTGGATCACGAGCTGCACCACGGATTTCAAGCATTTCTTCGCCGATTTCTGGTACTTCAATACGGAATAACTCGATTAACATTTCAGGTTTCGCACGAGTCACAAATAATTGTGCAGTTTTGCTTTCTGGATTCACTTTATAAAGCACACCACGAACACGATCGCCAGGACGGAAGTTCTCACGTGGAAGCATATCTTCACGCATAATCACGGCTTCAGCTTTATTGCCTAAATCTAAAATAATGCTTTCACGATTTACTTTTTTCACCGTACCTGTAACAATTTTGCCTTCTTCAGAACGGAATTGTTCAACCACTTTTGCACGCTCAGCTTCACGAATTTTAGTGCTGATAACTTGGCGAGCGGTTTGCATTGCAATACGGTCAAATGCGATAGACTCAATTTGATCTTCGACATAATCACCGATTTGAATATTAGGGTCTTCAAATTGTGCCGCTTCTAATGTCATTTCTTTTGTTGGCACTTTAACTTCATCAACCACCAACCAACGACGGAATGTATCAAATTCACCCGTTTTAGGATTGATAGATACGCGAATATCGGTTTCATAGTCATATTTCTTCTTCGTTGAAAGTGCAATCGCACTCTCTAACGCTTCAAAAATCTTTTCACGTGGTAATAACTTCTCGTTAGATACTGCTTCAGCAGCTAACAAAATCTCTTTACTCATTTTCCTTTTTCTCCTTTAAAATTTTGCGATTACATTGGCTTTTTGAATGTTGCCAAAAATAAGAACTTGTTCCTGACCATCAACAATAAGTGTCAACATGTCATTTTCAATTTTTTCCAACTTACCTTGCCATTTACGACGATCTAAAACAGGAATACGTAAATGCACCGCGATATCCTCGCCCACATAACGTTGGAATTGTTCAAGCGTAAATAGTGGACGATCAAGACCTGGTGATGACACTTCTAGGTTATATTTATCCGCAATCGGATCTTCCACGTCTAAAATCGCGCTCACTTGACGACTTACATCAGCACAATCATCAACGCCTACGCCACCTTCTTTATCAATGAATAAACGCACGGTCATAAAACGACCTGCACGTTGGCATTCAATCCCCCAAAGTTCGCAGCCTAAGTCTTCTACTGCACCTTGAAGCATCTCTTGCAATTTTTGTTCTAATGTTGCCAATTTTTGCTCCTAATCTTAAAATTCAGACATAAAAAAAGGGTTAGGTTCGTCAATGAACCTAAGCCCAGTTTCTAAATTTCTCGTACAAAAAAACCCCAAGCTTGGGGTTCTTTTTACTGAACTTGTTATTGGTTGCGGGGGCCGGATTTGAACCGACGGCCTTCGGGTTATGAGCCCGACGAGCTACCAAGCTGCTCCACCCCGCGTCCGAAATATGGGGTGTATTATAGTGTTCTAAATCAAAAGATCAAGCGGTTTCTGCTAATTTTCTTGAAAACCTAAGATTTTTGACCGCACTTTGCTTTATCTTAAAGTGAGAGTTAGAATCCAAAGCCAGTTCCAAGACCTACACCAACGCCCACACCATTACTGCCGCCACCAGCGCCAACACCCACAGAACAAGCGCTTACCAAAGCACTTAATACAGCCACTAAAAATAATTTTTTCATAGATTTTCCTTTGTTAAATGTTCAAATAACCGATAAACGGCCAATAAATCCGTTCGAGCAATTGGTTTAAACGGAAGTAAAAGATAATAAAGCCAGCGAAATCTTCTCATATATGACAACATATCAGCCCAATAAATCGTTGGACAGTGAGATTTATAATAATCAAATAATTCACCAAGCTTTTCATCATCTAAGCCTTTCACACGACACAAACTGTATAAAAATGCTAGCATATCACGTGTAATCAACCAATGTTCATTATGGCTTTTTGAATGGGATTCAAAGTCCATAAAACTAATCTGACCATCTCTCCATGCAATATCTCGTATGGCTGGACGACCATGAATAATGCCTTGTTGATGAAGACTAATCAATATCTCCATCGCTGAATGCAAAATATGTGATTTTTCTGCCCAAGACAATTTTTCATCATTCAGCCAGCTGTTTAATGTTGGCCCCGCATCTTCCAATACTAAATAATCATCTCCGAAATCACATAATTTAGGTACTGGTGCACCAATATTATTCAGGTGCTGAAGAATCTCACATTCTTCTTTAAAATGTTGCTTTGGATGCGGTTTTAATAATAACCATATCCCTTTTAATTGCTCGGGTTGTTTTAACCAATAATGTTTCCCTAAATATTCAAATTGGAAAACACGTTCCCCACGGTGTTTTTCAAGAAGCTTCTGCACATGCTCTTTAAATGACGAAGTCATAATCTCTACTTAAATTTTTATTGTATAGTGAAAAGATAAGCGATACATTCTACAAAATTTTTATTCTTTTTCAATCAAGGAGAAAATATGCATTTTTTGAAAAAAGCGTTCGCTATACTGACTTTAGGCTTCTGCACGCTATCCGTACAAGCCTCTCCCTTCAGTATCAGTGAGCAACAAATTAACCAGTATTTAAGTGAAAAAGGCACGATTAATGACAAACTCGGTATCCCAGGATTATTTTCTGTCGATTACGCACTGAAAGATTTAGTGACTCAAATCGGGCAAACTGAAAGTAATCGTGTTGAAATGAGTGGTTTGGCTGATACGCTTATTCGTTTATCTGGTAAAACCTATCCAGCTAAATTGCATTTAACCTTTGATGCCGTTCCTGAATATAACGCACAGGAAGGGGCGCTCTATTTAAAAAATCTGCGAATTTTACGCTGGTCTGGCGAACCTAATAGTGTGATGGATCAACTCCAAGATGTTATGCCGCTATTAAGCGATGGTGTGGCAGCCTTATTAAGTCGGATGCCAGTTTATACCTTGGATGAAAGTGATATGAAACAAATGCTGATTAAGAAATTTGCCAAAGAAATTAAAGTTGAGAAAGGTCGATTAGAATTAATTGGTGGAATGTTTTAACAAAAAGGGCGTATTAAACGCCCTTTTTTTATAACTCAATGATAGCTCGCAAACCTTGAATTTGCCCGTTAGCTTCAATATTTTCTAATCGGAAACGATAATGATGCAATTCTGCTATTCTTGCCACAATAGACAATCCAAGCCCACTTCCCTTTTCATTTTGTCCTGCTGGACGATAAAAACGCTGCCCTAATTTCGCTAATTCTTCTGGCGCAACACCACCGCCATTATCTTCAATAAGAATTTCACGAGGCTGTAAAATCACACGCACCTGAGAGTCTTGAGGACAATATTTTATGGCATTATCCAATAAGTTTCGTAGCATTTGTGCAAGTAATAATGGCTGCCCTTGCTTAACGGCATGCTCTCCCTGATGATCAAACTGCAATTCGATTTGGCGTTGCTGTGCACTGAAATATAACTCACCGATAAGTGAAGTTATAATTTCTGACCAATGAATGGGTTCCTGATGATTTAATTCTTTAAGATTATCTAATCGGGAAAGCGTAAGAAGCTGTTCGATTAATTGGGTTGCCCAGTCGATACCTTGGGTTAAATGCGTTAAGGCCATTTCACGCGTTTGTGCATCATCTCCTGCCAGCTGTGCAACTTCCGTTTGAATGCGTAGCGCCGCCAATGGACTACGTAATTCATGCGCAGCATCAGAAACAAAACGTCTTTCCCGTTCCAACTGCTCACTGGTACGAGTAAAAAATTGATTTAAATTTTGGACTAACGGTAGAATCTCTGTTGGCACATCATCAGCTTCTAATAACGATACATCACCAGGGCGACGAGCTTGTACGTTTCGACTCAATCGATTAATCGGTTTTAAGGCTCGATAAATCACCATAAAGGCAACAGCTAATAATATCGGCAAACCGGCAAACCAAATTCCCATTTGGCCAAACACGATTTTATTAACCAACTCTTCGCGATATTCCAACTCTTGACCAACGGCGATCACCAATTCACCATTACCAACAGGCTGCCAATAAATCAGCCATTCATCGTCATCATCTAAAATATGTTCTTTACTAAAACCTGTTTTATTTTTGAAAAGAAATTTATCGCCACTATCCCCATCAGTTAATAATCTTTCACCTTTGTTTGAGAATATCGCAAAGGCTAAGGCATCTCTGTCATAATGACGTTTTTGCGCTTTAAATCCACCGCGATGGAAATTGGCATGTTCGCCTAAAAGGACATTTTGCAAATCAGAGGTTGCCAAACGCTCAGCAAAAAGCACTTGTTGTGCATTAAACACATCTTTGGCTTCTTTTTTCACAACATGCCATGCAACAGCTGTCGCAATGCACCACACGAAAAGTGCGGTCACACTCAAACCGATTAATAGTTGTAGACTAAGTCGTTTATTTTTCATTAACTTGTCCTAAAGCATAGCCTACGCCATGTACAGTACGAATAAATTGTTTACCCAATTTTTGACGTAAATTATAAATATGCACATCCAATGCGCCGCTACTCAATTCTTCATCCCAATTTGAGAGTTTTTCCTCAATAGTCGAACGTGAAAGCACCCGTTCTTTATTTAGCATAAAAAGCTCGAGTAACTTATATTCACGCCCAGTTAATATAATTTCATTGTTATCCAGCCAAGCTTTACGCTGAGCAGGATCGAGTTTTACATTGCCATGCTCAATTTGAGGATTGACTTGTCCGTAACGACGACGAATTAATGCTTGTAATCGCACAACCACTTCTGCCAACGCAAAGGGTTTGCAAAGATAATCATCGGCACCTTGTTGAATACCTTTAATTCGCTCATCCAACGTATCTCGCGCAGTCAAAATTAATACCGGCACATCTTGATTATTTGAACGCCATTGTTTTAACACATCTAAACCATCCAATTTAGGCAGGGTTAAATCCAACACCACCGCATCATAAGGCGCGCCGATTAAAGCATTTAATCCACTTTGGCCATCGGTAAACCAGTCCACAACAAAACCCGATTTTGACAAACCAATGTGTAACCCATTACCTATTAACGGATCGTCTTCGATTAACAAAATTCTCATAATATTGACCGCACTTTTTTTTATTTAAACGAAAAAATGGCGGGCTTTGCCCACCACTTCAAATTATATGAATTATTGCGCTTTTTCAACGCTAATGACTTCAAGCTCTGCTTTTTCAAAAACTTCATTATCCAATTTACCGTAAACACGGATTTTATCTTGTGGACCGACATTTAAACCATTCCAAACGCGGTTTTTAATTTCCAATTTAATTTGATC
Organism: uncultured Haemophilus sp.; assembly: GCA_963548985.1. GTDB lineage: Bacteria > Pseudomonadota > Gammaproteobacteria > Enterobacterales > Pasteurellaceae > Haemophilus_D. Next base: position 25,180 of record CAUUXN010000006.1, read on the forward strand.
TGTTCCATCAGTAAAAAGATATTCATCACCATCAATTTGTTGAGTAATGTTACCTACTAAGCTGATCATAGAATTATCTTTTGCAGATAATGCTTGTTTAACAGTAAGTTGTTGACCTTGATCACCACCTTGGAAACCACCTTGTGCAGTATTTCCATTGAAACCTGCAAATGCTGCTGAGGCCGATAAAGCTAAAAGAGTTGCTAAAGCAAATTTTTTCATCATGTTCTCCTAAATAAAATTAAGCATAAATTAATCATGTTTCAAAGCGAAGGATTATCCTCATTGCCGCCTTGTTGATGCTTATTAAACACAACAAATCTTAATGAAATCTTAAGCAACCTTAAGATTTTTAAATTTTTTTAAAATCACCAACAAAATCGCTCATTTACCAAGTTATCTTGGCGTTCTTTTTCCCATTTTGCTTTATTTTCAGGATTAGCAAAATAGCGATCTTGCTCAACTAAACGCGCATCAAGTTTTGCTTCTGCTTCTTTTAACGCTTGTTTTCTATCTGGATGCTTGCTCGGTAATTGAGGTAAAAACACCGCCTGATACGGATGATTTTTAGCCCAGTCAATCGCATCTTGTGCCGCCTTGTGTTGTTTCGTCAAATCACAGAACGCATACGGATTAACATGCTGTCCCACTAATTGCCCAAATGCCGTATTATTCGATACTGTTAATTTATCTAAATCCAACACATATAACGCGGTGATTAAACGATTTTGCCCACGATAAAACCATTTTACCGCTTCATCACGTAGGCCAAAATCATAGGCACGAGCAGAAAGTGCAAACATTGTCATCGGAGAAACAAAATCCACTTTTTTCTCAATAATATTGACCGCACTTTCAAAATCTTTTTGTGTATTTTTCAGTAATAACGCATCAATATCTTTGTTCACATTAATCTGTTCAAGTCGCCCATCTCTGGCATCGTAATAAGGCTTTACATACATATCAATATGCTTAACCGGCTCTTTTGAAATGGTGCTACAAGCCGTTAATAAAAGTGCGGTTGAAATCCACGTTAATTTTAGAAAGGTTCGCATGTTCTTCCCTTATGATGAATATTAGCTCGCTATATTACAACAAAAGAGCCGTGAGTTTTACTTCTCTTTCTTCTATAATGAGCAAAATTTTGTTTTATTTTATTTCATGAAAATCCATCTTATTCGGCGCCAAATCACCTTAGATTTCGATAACCAAACATCCCTGCTTGACTTTTTAGAACAACATCAAATTCACCATGAATATCAATGTCGTTCTGGCTATTGTGGTTCTTGTCGCGTGAAAATCAAAAAAGGCAAGGTTTCCTACGCCGATGCGCCCCTTGCCTTTATTCAACCCGATGAGATTTTGCTGTGTTGTTGTCGGGTGGAAAGTGATTTGGAAGTGGATTTATAAATTATTCAAATCCAACACATCTGTCATGTCAAACAATCCGTAAGATTGTTTTTCTAGCCATTTACCTGCACGCACTGCACCATTTGCAAAGGTCATACGGCTTGATGCTTTGTGAGCAATTTCAACACGCTCACCGATATCTGCAAACCAGACACTATGTTCACCTACTACATCAGAGGCACGAATGGTAGAGAAACCAATTTCATCACGTTTACGTTCGCCTGTAATGCCTTCGCGACAAAATACGCCATGCGTTTTCAAATCACGGCCAAGGGTTTTCGCAATGTGTTCGCCCATAGAAAGTGCGGTGCCCGATGGGGCATCCACTTTATGACGGTGGTGTGCTTCAATTATTTCGATATCGCAATAATCGCCCATTACTTTGGCAGCTTTTTCTAAGAGTTTAAACACCAAATTCACCCCTACGCTGAAGTTTGAGGCAAATACAATAGCAATTTTTTCTGATGCAGCTTGAATTGCGGCTTTATCTACATCATCAAACCCCGTGGTACCAATTACCATTTTTTTGTTATGAGCGACACAAAATGCGATATGCTCAAGTGTGCCTTCCGGACGCGTGAAGTCAATCAGCAAATCAAAGTTGTCTTTTTCTGCATTTAAATCATCTGATACTTTGATACCTAATGCACCGATACCTGCAAGCTCACCGGCATCTGCACCGACTAAAGAGGAGCCTTTACGCTCAAAAGCAGCACCTAACTCCGCTCCTTCTGCATTATGTACGGCTTGAATTAATTGACGCCCCATTCTTCCGCCAGCACCGGCGATCGCAATTTTTAATGTCATGTTTTGTCCTTTTTTATCAAATTAAAGCGTGTTGAACGCCACTATAAATTAAATAGATTCCGAAGAAAATAAAAATCAGCCCTGCTGCATTATCAATATAGCGACTATATTGGCTATAAAACTGTTTTGCAACAGAACGTGAGAAAAGCACCGAAATGATGTAGAAATATAAAAAGGTTTCTACGGTAATCACGGCAAGTGCGGTCAAAATTTGTGATGTTTCAGTAATATTCACTAAAACTAATGACATCACACTACTGAAATAAATCACGACTTTAGCATTGGACAAATTGACCAATAAACCTTTCATAATGCTTGTTAAAGTCGATTGATTTGATGTATTTGCATTCTGCTTTTCATCAAAGACCGCATTGGTTTTCACTTTTGCCATTTTAATGCCGAGATAAACTAAATACGATCCACCAAGCATCATCACAATGCCTTGAATAATTGGCATCGTGGCAAAAATAATAGCAAGACCTAAAACGGCAGCCGTTGCCCAAATTAATACGCCTATGGTAATTCCAATCACGCCACCAATAGCTTCTCGTCGAGAACTCATGGCAGAAATTCGGCTGACATAGAAAAAATCAGGGCCAGGCGAAAGTAAACCAACAAGATGAATAATCATCAAATTTAGCATGGCAAGCCTACAATACGTAATATCACAATCACGATAACCGCATAGATTGCTGCTAAAACGTCATCCACCATAATGCCAAAACCACTTTCCAGTTTTTGGTCAAAGTATCGGATTGGATAAGGTTTTAAGATATCAAAGAAACGGAACAGTACAAAGGCAATAGCAATCCAAGGCAAGGATAACGTTGGAATTGCAGCGAGCACAATAAATACCCCAACAAATTCATCCCAAACAATGGAGCCATGATCATGAACGCCCATATCATCTGCGGTTTTTTGACACAGATAACAGCCAAGCACAAAGCAAAGTGCGGTCAAAATTAAGAAGATTTTTAGTCCAAGGCAAGCTAATAATACCGAACCTAAAATCGTTCCAGCTAAACTTCCCCATGTACCCGGTGCTGGACGAATTAATCCTGAACCAAAACCTAATGCAAGTAAATGAACTGGATTTTTTAAGCTGACTCTATCAAGTGGTGAACTATTCATTATTTATCCTTAAAATGATCGAAACCAGATGGCGCTTGATAATTGATTACATGTCCATCTTTTAAAAAAGTAATCTGATTGTTATTTTTCGGAACAATTTTTCCGATACAGGTACAAGGTACATTCAACGATTGAGATAGCTTCTCAATCTCAGATTTTTTATTTGCGGGAATCGTAAAACAAAGCTCATAATCTTCCCCGCCACTTAATGCAAACGTTTCTGCTTTTTCTAAGCTATATGTTTTTTTGAGTGATGTAGATAAAGGCAAGGTTGATAATTCAATCTCCGCTGAACATTGGCTTCTCGTTAAAATATGTCCTAAATCGGCAACGAGACCATCTGAAATATCAATGCATGAATGCGCTAGATCCACTAAGGCTTGACCTAATTCAACGCGTGGCGTTGGATAAAAATGGCGTTTTACTAAAAATTCAGCATCAAAATCGACCGCACTTTTACCATGTAAGATCCCATTTAAACCCGCTGCGCTATCACCTAACGTGCCCGATACATAAATTAAATCACCAACCTTCGCGTTATGTCGGAATAAAGCCTTTCCTTTTGGTACGAAACCTTGTGCCGTAATGGTTACAGAAAGTGGGCCTTTTGTTGTATCGCCACCAATTAACGTCACATCGTATTGATTTAATGTATCAAACAGACTTTGACTAAATTGGCTTAGCCAGTTTTCATCAACTTCAGGTAATGTCAGTGCAAGAGAAATCCAAGCAGGTTTAGCGCCCATAGCAGCTAAATCACTTAGATTTGTCGCAATAGCTTTATACGCTAAATCTTGGGGAGAAATGGAAGACAAAAAATGCGTGCCCTCGACCATTGTATCGGTGGTAATCGCAAGCTGATAGCCTTCTGGAATATGAGTGATCGCACAATCATCCCCAATACTGAAATCAACAAAGTGTTGATTGCCTTTTTGTATTGAGAAATATCGTCCTATAAGATCAAATTCACCCGTACTCATTTTATCTGCGCACCAAAAAACAAAGGGCAGACATTTGTCTACCCTACATTTGAATAATTATTTGCGACCTAATGCAGGAGCGACTTTATCCAATACACCGTTAATGTATTTATGGCTTTCATCTGCACCAAACACTTTCGCCACTTCAATTGCCTCATTAATCGCCACTTTATACGGCACATCTGGCTCAAATTGAAGTTCATAAACTGCTAAACGTAAAATCGCTTTTTCAATCGGATCTAATTCATCTAACGAGCGATCTAAATAATGACTCATTGAGAAATCAACGGCTTCTACATTCGCTACAGTTTGACGGAAAAGGCGGCTAAAATAAGGTTTATCCACACCTTTTAAATCTTGATCCACAACGAACGTGAGTTCCACTTGTTCTGGTGCATTACCAGAGAGTGCCCAAGAATATAATGCTTGAACCGCACATTCTCTCGCTCTACGACGTGGCGATACTTTTTTTACAGGTTCTTTTTTCTCTGTCATTTGAATTATGCCGCATCAATTTGTTGTAAAAGGTTCACCATTTCAAGTGCAGTTAATGCTGCTTCTGCACCTTTATTGCCTGCTTTAGTACCTGCGCGCTCGATAGCTTGTTCAATGTTTTCAGTTGTTAAAACACCGAATGCTACTGGGATTTCAGCTTGCATTGCCACTTGACCTAAACCACTGCTTGCTTCGCCAGCCACATATTCAAAGTGAGCTGTACCACCACGGATTACTGTACCTAGTGCGACGATTGCATCAAATTTTTTGCCTTCAGCTAAACGGCGTGCGACTAATGGAAGTTCATACGCACCTGGTGCACGAACAATTGTGATATTCTCATCTTTCACTTGGCCGATACGTTTTAATGCATCTACCGCACCTTCTAATAAACTTTCATTAATAAAACTGTTAAAACGAGCAATCACTACTGCGATTTTAGCATTTGGCGCCGCTACCGCACCTTCTAAAACTTTCATACTTTTTCCTAATCTGAATGAACAATAAATTTAACGGTGGATTTTAGCATAAAAAGAAACCCTGTGGAAATAATCCGACAGGGTTTTCTATGAGTGGAAAAGAACTTACTTCTCGAGTTTTAACGGTTCAATTTTCCAGATATTTTTCGCATATTCAAGAATCGTACGGTC
>CAUUXN010000007.1:0-26471 GCA_963548985.1 uncultured Haemophilus sp.
GCTCACCATTTCTGAGGACGAAGCAGGACAACGCATTGATAATTATTTATTGGCAAAATTAAAAGGTGTGCCAAAAAGCTTGATTTATCGCATTCTGCGTAAAGGTGAAGTACGTGTGAACAAAGGGCGAACCAAACCTGAATATAAATTACAAAATGGTGATGTGGTGCGTGTACCACCAGTTCGTGTTTCTGAAAAAAATACTGCACCAATTTCTAAAAACTTAAATAAAGTCGCCTCCCTTGAAAGCCATATTCTTTTTGAAGATGATTGTTTATTAGTATTGAACAAACCTTCTGGCATTGCGGTTCATGGCGGGAGTGGTCTGAATTTTGGTGTGATTGAAGCCTTACGCGCATTACGTCCTGAAGCCCGTTTTTTAGAATTGGTTCATCGCTTAGACAGAGATACATCGGGTATCTTATTAGTGGCAAAAAAACGCTCTGCCTTACGCAACTTACATGAACAACTTCGTGTTAAAACCGTACAAAAAGATTATCTCGCACTCGTACGTGGACAATGGCAATCTCATGTGAAAGTTGTGCAAGCGCCTTTATTAAAAAATGAACTGGCCAGTGGTGAACGCATCGTTAAAGTCAGTGAACAAGGCAAACCTTCTGAAACGCGATTTGCCATTGAAGAACGCTATCAAAATGCGACCTTAGTAAAAGCGTCGCCTGTAACGGGAAGAACCCATCAGATCCGAGTTCATACTCAATATGCAGGTCACCCAATCGCGCTGGATGATAAATACGGTGATAAAGAATTTGATAAATATATGCAAGATCTCGGACTCAATCGTTTGTTTTTACATGCATTTTCTATTCGCTTTGAACACCCTAAAACGGGCGAAACATTACGTTTCAATGCACAACTAGATGAAAAAATGAAAACAATTCTGAAAAAACTGCGTGAAAGCAAAGAGATAAACCCATAGACAAGAAAAATGTTTATTGCTATATTTGGTGACGGAGACAACTCGTTTCTATCATTAATTAACATATAACAACAAAGGATAGCAAAATGGCAAAAGGACAATCATTACAAGATCCTTATTTGAATGCGTTACGCCGTGAACGTATTCCTGTTTCGATTTATCTCGTTAATGGGATTAAATTACAGGGTCAAATCGAATCATTCGACCAATTCGTGATTTTATTAAAAAACACTGTTAATCAAATGGTGTACAAACACGCTATTTCAACTGTGGTTCCAGCACGTTCTGTTTCTCACCACAATAATAACGGCGGTCATCATGCAGCACAAACTTCTGACGCTGCAGCGGAAGTAGAAACACAAGCAGAATAATTCTGTTCAATGAATGATTTCATCAATTTAAGTGCGGTTGAAAATTCACCAGAAATTTCAACCGCACTTTCGTCATCTAAAACAGGCGACAATAGCCAATCGGCGAAAGATAAAGCTGTCGTCGTGCATGTTTTCTTTTCTCAAAATAAAAACATTGAAGATCTACAAGAATTCCAACTTTTAGCGGAATCTGCCAATGTTGAGATTTTACAAATCATCACCACAAGCCGTGCCACGCCACAAGCAAAATACTTTATCGGTGAGGGAAAAGCACAAGAAATTGCAGATGCCGTGAAAGACTTAGATGCCGATGTTGTTTTGGTGAATCACCAATTAACGCCCGCTCAAACTCGTAATTTAGAAAGTATCTGCCAATGTCGTGTAGTGGATCGCACTGGAGTGATTTTAGATATCTTTGCCCAACGAGCCCGCTCGCACGAAGGGAAATTGCAAGTTGAATTAGCTCAACTTAAGCATTTATCGACTCGATTAGTCCGCCGAAAAACAGGCTTAGATCAGCAAAAAGGTGCGGTTGGATTGCGTGGTCCAGGCGAAACGCAATTAGAAACGGATCGCCGTTTAATCAAGGTGCGTATTGCGCAGTTGCAAAATCGTTTGGCGAAAGTCGAAAAACAACGCAATCAAAATCGCCAAACACGACAAAAAGCGGATATTCCGACCATTTCCTTAGTAGGCTACACCAATGCGGGGAAATCGACACTCTTCAATTTCATCACGCAAGCCAATGTCTATGCGGCAGATCAGCTTTTTGCCACCCTCGATCCCACATTAAGACGTTTGCAAATTCAAGATGTTGGCACAGCGATTCTCGCCGATACCGTTGGTTTCGTTCGCCAACTTCCCCATGATTTAGTTTCCGCTTTTAAATCTACCTTGCAAGAAACGGTAGAAGCCAGTTTGTTATTGCATGTCATTGATGCAGCAGACGCTCGAAAGATCGAAAATATTGAAGCCGTGAATTTAGTGTTGGAAGAAATTAAGGCTGACAAAGTACCAGTATTGCTGGTATATAACAAAATCGATTTATTGGAAAATGTGGCACCCCATATTGAATATGATGATGAGAATAAGCCCGTTGCCGTTTATCTTTCAGCACATTCAGGTGAAGGATTAGAGCTGCTACTTGAAGCCATTAAAGTGCGGTTGAAAAATGAGATACTTTCTTTCACCCTTACACTGCTCCCACAAGAGGGAAAAATTCGCCACGCGCTCTATCAATTAAATAGCATTCGTCACGAACAAATTTCAGATGAGGGTGAATTTATCCTCAATGTACAAATTGATAAAGTCAAATGGCTCAAACTTTGTAAACAATTCCCTAAACTGTCAGAAATTATTTACTAATACCGTATTGTTTTAATTTATTGGCAATCGCCGTGTGTGATACACCTAATCGTTGTGCCAATTTACGCGTACTTGGATACTGGGCATAAAATGCACGCAATACACTCGCCTCATATTGTCCCATGATCTCATCCAGCGTTTGCTCACCAAAATCCTCCGCAGAAATGACCGCACTTTGTACGGGTTTTAAATTTAAACTTTCAATATCAAGCTGGTTATTTTTCGCTAAGGAACAGGCGCGATACAAGACATTGTAAAGCTCTCGCACATTACCTTGCCAAGTCTGCCCTTTTAAATAATTCAGAAAATCAGCATTATATTGCGGCATTGAAATCTTAAGCTGAGCACTTATTTCTTGTAAAAAACCGTCCGTTAAAGGTTGAATATCCTCCACTCGCTCACGCAAAGGCGGCACATTTAGCGCTAAAACATTTAAGCGATGGAATAAATCACTGCGTAATTTCCCTTGCTCTAACAGTTTTTCCATAGGTTCTTGTGAAGTACAAATCACTCGAACATTCGCATGATGTTCTTTTTCTTCACCCACTCGACGGAAAGAACCATCCGTTAAAAAACGCAATAATTTTGCCTGTAAACTTAATGAAAGCTCAGCAATGCCATCCAGCAACACCGTGCCTTCGTTAGCATATTCAAAAAAACCAGTGGTTTCACTATCACCTACTTTACGCCCAAACATTTCACTTTCCGCATCTTCATCCGGCAAGCCGGCACAATTTACCGCAATGAATTTTTTCTCACGACGCAAGCTCGCAAAATGGCAAGCTTTTGCTAATAAGTCTTTACCCGTACCCGTTTCACCTTGAATTAAAAGCGGCACATCAAACATCGCAAAACGTTGTGCATTTTCGACCGTACTTTTCATGGAAAGGCTTTGAGTGACAAAGCAAGAGAAAGGATCTTGTGGATTAAATGTCAGCATAAAATAAGCTCAATTTTATTGAATGATGCCAATATGATAGGGAGTTTATTGATATGTGTAAAGATTAATTTACATATAAAAAGGGCAATCCTTGACTGCCCTTTTAGATGGTTTTTTGTATTATTTTTTCACTGCACGATCAAGTTCTTGTGCGATGATTTCCATGCTTTCTAAACCACCAAACGCAAGATACCAATTCGCTGCATCAAGATACACAATGTGTCCATCTTTATACGCTTTGGTTTGTTTGATGATATCGTTATCCAACACTTTTTGTGCATTGTTGGCTTTTTCTGTAATCGCCGCGGTACGATCCACGACAAGTAAAAAGTCTGGATTTTTTTCTAAGATATATTCAAAACCAACGCTTTGTCCATGCGTAGACGATTTGATGCTGTCATCAATCGGTTTAAAACCAAATTTTTGATACACCATACCATAACGAGAACCATCACCAAAGGCACTGATTTTACTTTCATTAACCAATACCAATAAGGCTGTTTTGCCTTTCGCATCTTTGGCGACTTGGTCAACCTTACTTTCTAATGCTGAAAGTTTTTCTTTCGCAACATTTTCTTTACCAAAGATCTGACCAAGTGCGGTCACATTTTGTTGAAAACTCGGGTAGTAATTGTTGTAATCATTTTCAACATTAAATACTGGTGCAATTTCTTTAAATTTGTCGATCATTTTTTCTTGACGTTTAGACGCGATGATCAAATCAGGATTGAGTTCATTAATTTGCTCCAATGATTGTTCTTTCAAATCACCGACATTCTTATATTTTTTGTCTGCAAATTCTGAAAGATAGCTTGGAATTTTTCCGCTTTGTGGGAAACCCACGATTTTATCTTGCACACCTAATGCACGAAGTGTGTCTGCTGCACCAAAATCAAGCACAATGACTCGCTGTGGATTTTGTGGCACAACCTGCTTTCCAGCGGCATTTTCAACGGTAATATCTGCTGCTTGAGCAACACCGACCAAAGCAAAAAGTGAAAGTGCTAATGTTGATAATGTTTTTTTCATGAAAATTTCCTTATTTATCTAAAATAAACGGCAATTTTATGGTCGTCGATATCCTGAATAGGTATCGCCATATCATAAATATCTTGTAGCACGGGCGATTGCATAATGTGGTTAACTTCCCCTTGATGCACTAATTTTCCATTTTTCATGGCGACAATGTAGTCTGAATAACAAGAGGCAAAATTAATATCGTGAATCACAATCACCACGGTTTTGTTGAGTTCTGTCGCTAATTTTCGCAAAACTTGCATGATCTGCACTGAATGTTTCATATCCAGATTATTTAATGGCTCATCCAACAAAATATAATCCGTATCTTGTGCAAGCGTCATCGCAATATAAGCGCGTTGTCGCTGCCCACCACTTAAGTTATCGATATATTGATGACGGATATCATCTAAATTCATATAGGCAATAGCATTATCAATAAAAGTGCGGTCAGTTTGGGTTAAGTTTCCTTTGCAATAAGGAAAACGCCCAAAAGCGACTAAATCTTCAATGGTTAGACGCAAATTAATGTTGTTAGTTTGCTTTAAAATCGCAAGTTGTTTCGCAATATCGCTACTTTTCTTACGATTGAGCAATTCACCGTTGAGATAGATCTCACCACTATCCGCATTCAACAAACGGCTCATAATAGACAGCACCGTACTCTTCCCCGCGCCATTCGGCCCGATAAAAGACGTAATTTTCCCCGTAGGAATGGTGACGGACACATTATCCACCACCTTTTTGCTTCCGTAACTTTTAGTAATATTGCGAATTTCTATTGCCATTTTTTGTTTGCTCTTAATAACAAATAAATAAAGTACACGCCACCGACAAAATTAACGATGATGCTTAATGTCGTGCGGAACGTAAAAATATGCGTCACCAATAATTGCCCTAAAACCAAGGTAATGATGGAAATTAACATCGCAGCAGGAATGAGTATCTTGTGACGATAATCACGAACAAATTCAAAGGTCACGTTCATCACTAATAACCCGAGGAACGTAAGTGGGCCAACAAGTGCGGTCGACACTGACGTTAAAATTGCCACCAGAATTAATAAGATTTTTAAGGTCTTTTGGTAATCGATACCTAGGTTAACGGCATTTTCTCGCCCTAACGCCAACACATCAAAGCAATGCCAATATCTCAGACTGAAAACAATCGTCGCGACTAAAATGGCTAATGCGACCCACAAGATTTGTGTATTAATTCGGTTGAAACTTGCAAAGCCAATATCTTGAGCGATTTGGAATTCATTTGGATCAATCAACACTTCCATAAATGTCGTTAAGCTACCAAAGAAGGTGCCGAAAATAATCCCGACAAGCAACAAAAAGAAAATATTTTGGTTCTCTTTCTTAAACAGGAAGTGATAAAGCACTAATGAAAATGCCATCATTAATCCCGTACACAAGACAAACAATGCAATCGAATTCATTGAAAGCAATGTGCTTGAACCGAAAAGAAAGATAATCGTCGTTTGAATCAGTAAATACAGCGAGTCCAAACCCAAAATACTCGGCGTGAGAATTCGGTTATTCACAACCGTTTGGAAAATCATCGTAGCGAGTGCAATTGCCGCGCCTGTAATCACAATCGCAATTAAGGATAAAGCACGATTTTCCAAGGCATATTGCCAACGGTTTGGTAAGTTGTAGCCTAAATAGAGTGCAAGAGAAACAATGGCTAACAACGACAATACAATCAGTTGAGAAGAAGATTTCTTAGCCATTTCTATACCGCTTTAATAATAAAAATAAGAAGATACCACTGCCAAATACGCCAACCACGGCATTAATGGAAATCTCATAAGGATAAATCACACTTCGACCTAAAATATCGCAGAATAAAACAAATACCGCACCTAACAAAGCGGTATGAGATAACACTTTCTTCAAGTTATCCCCTAAATAAAGCGTGACGATATTTGGAATAATTAGCCCCAAGAAAGGGATCACGCCAACAGACACGATAATAATCGAAGACACCACCGCCACAATGAGCAATCCGAGATAAAGTACTTGGTTGTAATTTAGACCCAGATTAACCGCAAAGTCTTTCCCCATCCCGACAATAGAAAAACGATGCGCAAATAAATAAGCCACGATGAGTGTAGGAATACTGAAATACAACAATTCATAACGACCAGACATCACAAGCGAAAAATCCCCTTGTAACCATCCCGATAAGTTTTGTAACAAGTCTTCTTTGTAAGCAATAAAGGCGGTAATCGAGCTAATAATATTACCAAACATAATCCCTACTAAAGGTACAAAAATGGTGTCCTTGAATTTCAAACGGGACAGAATCGTCATAAATAACAATGTACCAAGGAAAGAGACGATCACTGCAATTGCGGTTTTTAACAACATTGAGGCCGTTGGGAAAAACAGCATCGCCATTAAAATCCCTAATCGTGCGCTGTCCATTGTGCCCGCCGTGGTAGGAGAAACAAATCGGTTTCGACTGAGTTGCTGCATCACTAAGCCACAAATACTTAAGGATGCACCTGCAATCAAGATACTGATTAAGCGAGGCACGCGACTAATTAAAAAAATCTGCCATTGATTACCTTCAAAATTCAGTAACCCTTGCAAATTAACGGTACTTACCCCGAGAAAAAGTGAAACAAAGGAAAGCACGATCAAAAGAAAAATCAGATAACGTCTCTTAACCATAAAAATGAGAATAATTCTAAAATGCAAAGAGAATAGCATATTGAGGAAAAAGAGAAAAGATAAGTGCGGTTAGTTTTAAGTTAATTTTTTAGGCCTATAAAAAATGCGGTCAAATTTGACCGCATTTTATTCACTATAATTTTAATGTTCTTTCAACTTCTTTCGCTCGGACTAAGAATTGCTTACGCTCTGCTGTTGCCATTCCACTGCTGGTACCTGGTAATTTCACCGTAAGCGGGTTCACCGCTCGCTCATTGATATGAAACTCGTAGTGCAAGTGTGGACCGGTTGAAATACCCGTATTACCAGTTAATGCAATGCGCTCCCCTTTCTTCACTGTTTGGCCCGCACGCACTAAAGCACGACTTAAATGCATATACACCGTTTGATATTCACGACCATGGCGTATCACCACATAACGTCCTGCACCACCGGCTTGATAAGCCACTTTTTCCACCACACCTTCTGCTGGCGCAATAACTGGCGTACCTGGTGAAACAGCAAAGTCTACCCCTTTATGCGGACGAACACGTCCCGTTACCGGATGGCGGCGATTTGGGTTAAATGGTGACGAAATACGTGCTTGGCGTTGTAATGGATAACGCGCAAAACCTTTGCCAAGGGTTTCCCCTTGCTTATCGTAGTAGCGACCATTCGCCGCTTGAATACCATAATAGCTCTTACCATCTGCCATAATATGAATGGCTTCAACGTTACCTTGACCGGTTAATTTATCGCCTAAATATTCACGTGATACCAAAATCGCAAACTTAGTACCTTTACTGAGTTTTTGAAGACTTACTTGCCATTGTAATGCTGAGCTTAATTGGCTGATTTGACGACCATCTAGACCTAAATCACGCAAACTTGATGCAAAAGATCCGTTAATTGTTCCTTTTAACACCTCTTTCTTCCAGATACTTTTCTTCTCTAGAATTTGGCGTTTAAACTTACCGTCTTCCGTACGTTCATAAATACGTTCTTCTTTTTCAGACACCAACCAGTTTAAATACTCCAGCTGATCTTCTTTATCTAAAATCCAATAGAACTGCTGACCTGCGCGCAGCGTTTTTAATTCAGGATACGCAGCAATCAAATCTTTCGCCGTATCATCTTCTAAACCGGAAAGCTCTAGTACATCTTTTAATGAATCGCCACGTACTACGGTATGGCTAAATTGATCGGTGATACGTAATGCTTGATCGGCCACATCTAAAATACCGCTGAGTGCATCTTGAGCATCTTTTGGTAAATCATTGAGATCGTCAAATTGTGGTTTGATTTCATCGACTTCATCATCTTTGGCTTGAAGTTCATCATCATAAGAGGTTGCATCTTCTGTATTAGCATGTTGTTTTGCTTCAGGATGTTCGCCTTCTTGAGATTGAGGATTGCCCGATTCCGTTTTTTCAGGTGTAAGAGATTGATATTGAACGTTATCTACCATCTCTGGTTCAAGATTACTTTGCAGAGAAGGATCATAATCAGCGGTATCTTTAAAGGCGAGGAAAATGCCCGTTAAAATAAGCAAAAGTGCGGCAAAAAAAATCGCCGCTTTTATGCGGGATTTTCTTTTCCGTCGATCTCTGGCTAATTTAACGTGTTGCAAAATAGATACCTTTAAAATGAGTAAAAAAGATTTTCGTTTTTCAGACTACAAACTCTAGGAAAAATTCATTTTACCCTAAAAATGTGAAATCTTATGCCTAAATATTAGGCATAGTCGGAATTTCTTGAGAAAAAGGCGGAAATGAGCTATTTTAGTGAGCCATTTTTAAAGGGGGAATTATGCAGATTCGCGCCATTCAACCAGCCCAACCCACACCATTAATTACACTGAAAAATATCAATGTGGTCTTTGAACAAAAAACCGCATTGCGGGACATTAATCTCAGCATTTATCCCAATTCCATTATCACCATTGTAGGGCCAAATGGTGGGGGAAAATCAACCCTCTTAAAAACCTTATTAAAATTGCAAACGCCAACATCTGGTGAGGTGATTTATAGCGCTAATGTCAGAATTGGCTATGTCCCACAAAAAATTCACCTCGATCACAGCTTACCAATGACGGTTGAGCGTTTTCTGGCGCTCAAAAAAGGTGTTAAAACGCAAGAAATATCAACCGCACTTGAGCAACTCTCTATCACTCATTTGAGAAAAAATAATATGCAAAAACTCTCTGGTGGCGAGATGCAACGTGTATTATTGGCCCGTGCGATTTTAAATAAACCCAATTTACTGGTGCTAGATGAACCAACTCAAGGCGTGGATATTAATGGTCAAGCTGAACTTTATCAGCTGATTCATCGTACTCAACAAACCTTAAACTGTGCGGTTTTAATGGTTTCCCATGATTTGCATATCGTGATGGCGGACAGTAAAGAAGTGTTGTGCATCAATCAACACATTTGCTGTGCCGGCACACCAGAAAGCCTATCCAATGATCCCAAATTTATGCGTCTTTGGGGCAATCAAATCTCACAAAATATGGGCTTTTATACGCACCACCATAACCATCACCATAATATGCACGGTGATGTTTGTAGTTGCAGTGCCAATCCATCAGAATGCCAACAATAAGGAAAAATCATGTTTGAGATTTTATTTCCCGCCTTGCTTACGGGCTTACTGCTTTCCTTAATTACCGCACCACTCGGTGCTTTTGTGGTGTGGCGTAAAATGGCTTATTTTGGTGATACCCTTTCCCACTCAGCCTTACTCGGTGTGGCGTTAGGCATTTTCCTACAAATTAACCCTTATGTTGCCATTGTAATTTTGACGATTATTCTCGCCGTATTAATGGTATGGCTCGAAAGTAACACGCAATTTTCAGTGGATACCCTTTTAGGCATTATCGCGCACAGTTGTCTTTCACTTGGCGTGGTTACGGTTGGCTTACTTAAAAATGTCCGAGTCGATTTAATGAGTTATCTTTTTGGGGATTTACTCGCCATTAATTTTAACGATTTACCTTATATTGCTGCTGGCGTAATCATTGTATTAGGCACTCTACTTTACTTCTGGCAAGCCTTACTCTCCACCACAGTTTCGCCTGAATTAGCCCAAGTAGAAGGCATTAACATTAAAAAAATGCGATTTATTTTAATGATTTTGACCGCACTGACGATCGCATTAAGTATGAAGTTTGTAGGGGCCCTGATTATTACATCGCTATTAATTATTCCAGCCGCAACAGCAAGACGTTTTGCCAAAACACCTGAACAAGTGGTGTTTATTGCGATTTTAATCAGTATGCTTTCCGTCGTTGGCGGGTTATTCCTTTCCGCCTTTTATGATACAGCTGCGGGGCCTTCTGTCGTGATTTGTTCCGCATTTTTGTTTTTGTTATCATTACTAAAAAAGGAATATTTATAATCCGCTCCAACCAGTGAAAACCATTTGCACCGCACCTTAAATCTTGATAAAGTGCGGGCAACTTTTGACGATATTTTAGGATAAGAAATGAGCCAAGAATATTTAGATTTTGAATTACCTATTGCTGAACTTGAAGCCAAAATTGAAGCACTACGTTCAGCATCTGATGACAAAATTGATTTACACGATGAAATTAAACGCTTACAAAAGAAAAGCGATGAATTAACCAAAAAAACCTTTGCAAATCTTGATGCATGGCAGGTTTCTCGTATGGCACGTCACCCAAATCGTCCATACACGCTTGATTATATCGAACATATTTTTACTGATTTCCAAGAACTTGCGGGCGATCGTGCCTTTGCCGATGATAAAGCAATCGTAGGTGGTCTTGCTCGTTTAGATGGTCGCGCGGTAATGATTATCGGTCACCAAAAAGGTCGTACAGTAAAAGATAAAGTAACACGTAACTTTGGTATGCCGGCACCTGAAGGCTATCGTAAAGCATTACGTTTAATGCAAATGGCTGAGCGTTTTAACTTACCTATTATTACCTTTATCGACACGCCAGGGGCTTACCCAGGTATCGGTGCAGAAGAGCGCGGTCAATCTGAGGCGATTGCTCGTAACTTACGTGAAATGTCTACCTTAAAAGTACCTGTTATCTGTACGGTAATCGGTGAAGGCGGTTCTGGTGGTGCATTAGCCATTGGTGTCGGCGACAAAGTAAATATGTTGCAATATTCAACTTATTCCGTTATTTCACCGGAAGGCTGTGCTTCTATCTTATGGAAAAGCGCAGAAAAAGCGTCAACCGCAGCCGAAGTCATGGGCTTAACCGCAACTCGTTTAAAAGAGTTAGGTTTAATTGATAATATCGTTCAAGAGCCATTAGGTGGTGCGCATCGTAATTATCATGAAATGGCACGTAATTTAAAACAATGCCTTGTTGAAGAACTAAACGAACTCGATACCTTCGACAAAGATGGCTTATTAGAAAGACGTTATGAACGTTTAATGTCTTACGGTTATTGTTAATAAAATAGAAAAAGAGCGGTTAGTTTAACCGCTCTTTTTTGTGTTTTGAAAAAAATGTTGCATGGATGCAAGAAACAGCATCAATGCCTAAAATAATATAAAAGGAGAACTCAAAATGAAAAACGTATTAGCAATCCAATCTCACGTAGTTTATGGTTTTGCCGGTAATAAATCCGCCACTTTTCCAATGCAGCTATTAGGCGTGGATGTATGGGCACTCAATACCGTGCAATTCTCTAACCATACTCAATATGGCAAATGGACGGGCATGGTGATTCCACAAGAGCAAATTGGTGAAATTGCTAACGGTTTAGATGCTATTGGAAAACTGCAAGAATGTGATGCGTTGCTTTCTGGCTATTTAGGTTCAGCTGAGCAAGTTGACCAAATTATCTATGCTTTAGAAAAAATCAAAGCACGTAACCCAAATGCACTTTACTTGTGCGATCCTGTTATGCCAAATGCCGAAAAAGTCTGCGTGGTGGCCGATGGTGTACGTGAACGCTTAATTGAAAAAGCGATTCCACGTGCGGACATCATGACACCAAATCTTTCAGAGCTTCGTACGCTTTCTGACTTCCCTATCAATACGTTTGACGATGTGCTGAAAGCCGCTAATGCATTAGTGGCTAAAGGTGTGAAGAAAGTGTTAGTTAAACACTTAGGTAAAGCTGGTAAATTAAATGATCCTGATACCTTTGAAATTATTATGGCGACACCTGAAGGTGTATGGCATTTAAGTCGTCCGCTTTATAAATTTAACTTTGAACCTGTTGGTGTGGGTGATTTAATTGCGGGAACTTTCTTGGCGCATTACTTAAACTGTGGCAATGATGTTGAAGCTTTTGAAAAAATGAATAATGCTGTTGCTGGCGTAATGAAAACTACCTTTGATTTAAAATCTTACGAACTCCAACCTATTGCTGCACGTTTTGAAATCTTAAATCCAAGCACAAACTACAAAGCTGTTAAAGTGGCCTAATGGATCTTTTTTCATTATTCCAAGCACAAATCCCAACCACCGCCAATAAGCTTCTCATTGCTTTTAGCGGTGGTTTGGATTCAACTGCACTGCTTTCTTTAGTTAAAAAACTCAGCGAAAAACGACTGCACTTAAGCCTGAGAGCTATTCATATCCATCACGGATTAAGCCCGAATGCGGATACTTGGACTACTCATTGCCAACAACTCTGTGAGCAATTTGCCATTCCACTTATTATTGAAAAAGTCAAAGTGGAAATGCACAATGGCATTGAAGCGGGCGCAAGAGAAGCCCGTTATCGGGCGATTTCAACACATATCCAGCCTGATGAATATCTGATTACTGCACATCATTTAAATGATCAAACTGAGACTTTTTTCCTGGCGCTAAAACGCGGAGCAGGATTACAAGGTTTAGGTGCTATGCAAAAAGAAAGCCAATTATTTGGGATGACTATTCTACGCCCACTCCTTTCTTTTAGCCGTAATGAATTAGAAGATTACGTTCAGCAAGAAAATCTGTCTTGGGTCGAAGACGAAAGCAATCAAGATAATCATTACGATCGCAATTTCTTACGTAACCAAATTTTGCCTGAAATACGCCAACGCTGGGGACATTTTGATCATGCAGTTCAGCGTGCCGCACAACATTGTTTTGAGCAACAACAACTCATTAATGAATTATTACAGACCTGCTTTGAGCAGCACATTCTTGAGGATCAAAAACAGTTTTCACTCGTAAATTTTCTAGAATATTCATTGCAAAAACAAACCGCACTTTTACGCATGTGGTTGGCTAAAAATCAGATTGCTATGCCTACGCAGGTTCAATTAATGCATATTATTGATGATGTTATTCAGGCTAAAGCAGATGCATCCCCACAATTTCAACTCGGGGAGCATATTATTCGCCGTTATCAGCAATGTCTCTATTTAACGAGAAAATTCGCTGATTTGTCGCAAACTTGTCTTGATATGCCGTTAAATCAACAGATTCTTTTGCCTGATAATCTTGGAAGAATTTATGCAATCAACAATGAGCAAGGCATTTTAGTGCATTGGAATGACAAACAAGTTCAACTTGCCAATACACAAGAGCCGATTCAAATACGATTTGCTTATACTGGCAAAGTGAAACGACAACATAATCGCCCTGCCGAAACCATGAAAAAAATTTGGCAAGAGCTCGGCGTTCCGCCTTGGCAACGAAATCGTATCCCACTCATTTTTTATGGTGAGACTTTACAAAGTGCGGTGGGTTTTTTCCGTGTTTTTCAAAACTTAGAGAAATAAAAAAATGGGTGATGATTCACCCATTTTTATGATTAAGAAAAGCGTTTAAAATGCCTGCCGTAAATTCTTTCCGTAAATAAAACCCCAGCGGTAAGGTATCAATCACTTCTCCATTTTTACCAATGCCTTTCGTAATGGCTTTGCTGTTTGCGCCTTTAGGGCGCAGTTGCATGACTTCACCAATACGCGCCGTAATCTGATCTAACTTCCCAAGCACAATATAATCCATCAACTCTTCCCAATCTTGGCGTAATTGATGTTCTTGTTCAGCCGAAGGTTGCCATAAGATAGGCTGACCAATATGTCGCTCACGCAAAGGGATATCTCGACTGCCTTCAATAGGAATCCACAAAACTTTCGATAATTTATGGCGAACGTGCGAATTTTCCCAATTCACGCCCGAGTTTTGAACCAAAGGCGCAAGGCTAACGAACGTGGTTTCCAACGGAAAACCTTCTGCATTAATGGGCAACGTTTTTAATTCAATGCCTAAATGGGAAAAGTCCTGCTCTGCTTTACTGCCGGCAGTCGTCCCCAATGCGGTTTCAAGCAACATTCCAACCCAACCTTTATCGCGTTTTAAATCAGGCGGAACGGGAATATTTAATTCATCTGCAAGTTCGCCAAAGGTTAACCCCGCAATAGATTGCGCTTTTTCTAATAAGGCTTGTTCGGTTTGTGGGATCATGCGTGGTATTTCTTCAATAATTTTGGTTTAACGTATTCTACGCCTTTGTCAATGTAAGGAATATTCTCTAATTTCAATAAAAAACGTTTTGCCGGCAATCCACCACCAAAACCGGTGATTTCACATTTTTTCCCTAATACACGATGACATGGAATGATAATACTAATGGGATTACTCCCTACTGCACCACCAACGGCACGCACCGCCTTGGGATTATTAATGCTTTCTGCTAGCCTGCCATAACTCGCCGTTTTACCATAAGGAATTTGACATAATGCTTTCCAAATCGCTTGTTGAAATGGGGTACCTTTAGGCGATAAAGGAATATCGGAGAAACTTTCTGGCTCGCCATTAAAATAACGCCTTAAAGAACACTGCACTTTTTCAAAAAGCGGTAAATCTTCTCGTAAAATCCAATTTGGATTGGGCGTGGTTTGTTCTAACTCACAATCTAAATTTGTAAGATGTTCACCATCAGAAAGCATTAATAACCGACCAATTGGTGAGTCCATATAAGCATAAAAAAGTGCGGTCATTTTTCTCCCGTTTTTTATGGGACCATATAAGAAAAAAGCACACCGAACATTCATTCGGTGTGCTACGTATTATGCTAAATTTTTAACAAATTAGAAACTGTAGTTTAAGTTTAAACCATAAAGGTTAGCACTTGCTTTAGAGGTATAATTCGCTGTTACTGTTGCTAAACCACCAATTGGTTGGCTTTCGGTGAAGTGAATTTTTTTACCACGTAAGTGCGCAAAGCCCGCATCAATAGAAAGATTCGGGGTAAATTTATAAGTTGCCCCTACGCTATACCACATACGATCTGTATCTGGAATAGATGCACTCACATGTTCTGTTGGTGCTGCCGCTTCATCATAAGCTATACCGGCACGAAGCGTTAATTTATCATTTACATTATAGGTTGTACCTAATGCATAACGAGAATTGCTACGGTATTTTTCATCTTTATGGAAAGCAAGTTCACCGTCATTAAAGGTGGCGTGTAACTCTTTGAAACGGCTCCAATGTGTAAATTTGTAGCTATAGTGCAATGCCAAATTATCTGTCACTTGGTGGAAACCTGATAATTCTAAATAATCTGGTAAGTGTAATGTTAATCCACCTGCAGCAGGGCCTTGACCACGAATAGTACGACTCGCACTCACAGCATTATCATCTTCAAAGTCAATATCGACTTTTGAATGATAGGCTAAACCAACACGGTTATTTTCGTTAAACTCGTACACTAAACCTGCATTCCAACCGAAACCCCATGCATTTTTATCTTGTAAGTGGGTTAGTACAGTTTCTTTATTCACTCCTTGTAAGCGAGCTAAAGATGCGGCAGCACTTTGAGGAATTTTTCCTGCTTTAACTAGTCCAGGAACTAATGGTGCAACATTTTTTAATGCATCACTTAAAATACCAGCACGACGTTCAATTTCTGCTTTGGCATAAACTGCATTTAACCCCACACCAGCAGTTAAACCTTGAGAAACACGATATGAACCGCTTAAATTTAAGTTAATCGCGCTTAAATCGGTTTTACCGCCGAATACACCTGCATTGTAATCTGATTCATATTCACTTTTTAATCCAAAATTCACATTCATACCACCACCAATGGCAAATTTGTCATTAATTGGTGCCACAAAATACATATTTGGAATCAATGAACCAGGAACAACACTATTATGAGCTGCAGAACCAACAGCAACGGT
Organism: uncultured Haemophilus sp.; assembly: GCA_963548985.1. Lineage (GTDB taxonomy): Bacteria > Pseudomonadota > Gammaproteobacteria > Enterobacterales > Pasteurellaceae > Haemophilus_D. Next base: position 16,414 of record CAUUXN010000007.1, read on the forward strand.
ACGACCTAGTGCATTAACTGTAACTGGACCACTCATGTGAATTTTAGAATCCACATAAACGCCACCCACAGAGAATTGATTAGTTTTGAATAAACTCATTAATGCAGGGTTAGTTGTAACTACTGCAGCATTATCAACAATTGCTGCTTCACCGGCATAAGCACGACCAAGACCGGATGTAGAAACTTCTGCTAATTGGAATGCGGCTGCATTTGCACCGCTTGCTGCTAACAATGTGGTCATTGCTAATAGCGTTTTATTAAATTTTGTCATTTGGAACCTTTTGTTATTAATAATAATGAAAAAAATCCGCGAGATTCTAAAACTCCAATAAATGGAGTGCAAATTATTTTAGATTAATTTAAAAGTGTTCCGACCAGTGATAAATAAATGATATTTAAATTAAAAAAATGCGGTACTTTGGCAGAGCGTTTTAAAAATGCTAGAATAGAACCAATCTTAATTTTAAATAAGGAAATCCTATGACAGTAACATGCAAAGCAGAAGAATCTCTCACTTGTAGTTGTGTTGATGTGGGTACGATTATTGACGGTTCAGATTGCTCTGTTGATATTCATCAAACCTATGCGAATAAAGCTGAAGCTGAAGCGGCACTTAATCGTTTCATTGAAAAAGCACGCAAAACAGAAAGCGATCCTTGCGACATTAAAAGTGAAATCACAGAAACTGAAAATGGCGCCAATTTAACGGCGCGTTTTACATTTAGCTGCCAAGCTGAAGCGATGATTTTCGAATTAGCAAATCGCTAAAAATATTTTAGAAATTGACCGCACTTTATCATGCAAAATAAAGTGCGGTTATTTTTTTGCTTAAATCCTAATTAAATCACTATCGCAAACGTTTGCTTAATCTGATACAATCACGCCGTTTTATCATTTAACCTAAAAATATAGGATAGCATTGTGAGCAAACCATCATTAAGTTATAAAGATGCAGGCGTGGATATTAATGCCGGTAATGAATTAGTTGAACGTATTAAACCACACGTGAAACGAACTACTCGTCCTGAAGTCATCGGGGGATTAGGTGGGTTTGGCGCATTATGTGCTATTCCGGGCAAATATAAAGAACCGATCCTCGTTTCAGGTACAGACGGTGTAGGAACAAAACTACGTTTAGCCATTGACTTAAAAAAACACGATACCATTGGTATTGATTTGGTTGCAATGTGTGTTAACGATTTAGTGGTTCAAGGCGCCGAACCATTATTCTTCTTAGACTACTATGCGACAGGAAAACTTGATGTGGATGTTGCCTCTGATGTGGTAAAAGGCATTGCAGAAGGCTGTGTACAATCGGGTTGTGCATTAGTGGGTGGCGAAACCGCTGAAATGCCGGGTATGTACCACGCTGGCGATTATGACCTAGCAGGCTTCTGTGTGGGTGTCGTCGAAAAATCAGAAATCATTGATGGTAGCCAAGTTAAAGTAGGAGATGCTTTAATTGCACTAGGTTCAAGTGGCCCGCATTCAAATGGTTATTCTTTAATTCGTAAAGTCATTGATGTTGCTGGCGTCAACCCAGCCACTGAGCAATTAGATGGTCGTCCATTAAGTGAACAAGTGCTTGCACCGACAAAAATCTATGTAAAATCTGTTCTCGCCTTAATCAAACAAACGGAAGTCCATGCTATCGCACACTTAACGGGTGGCGGTTTCTGGGAGAATATCCCTCGTGTATTACCGAAAAATACCAAAGCTGTTATTGATGAAAGCAGTTGGGAATGGCAACCCGTATTCAAATGGTTACAAGAAAAAGGCAACATTGAAACCTATGAAATGTACCGTACATTTAACTGTGGCGTTGGTATGGTGATTGCATTACCACAATCGCAAGTGGAAACTGCTTTAGCGATTTTAAAACAATCCGGTGAAAATGTCTGGTTAATCGGTCATATTGAAAATGCGACAGATAACGAACCACAAGTCATTATTAAATAATTTCTCTTTTCCATTTCAGGGCGAAAATTTCAGAATGAAAGGTTCGCCCTTCTTTTATGTAGAATAATATGAAAAAAATTGCCGTCCTGATTTCAGGGCAAGGATCAAATCTTCAAGCGATAATTGAGGCTTGTCAAACTGGGTTTATTCCAGGAAAGGTCGTGACTGTCATCAGTAATAAAATTGATTCATTTGGCTTAGAACGCGCTGAAAGTGCGGGCATTCCTAGCCGAGTTTTTTTGCGCCAAGATTTTAGTTCCAATCCCGCTATGGATAAGGCTATAGGGGATTATTTAGACGCTCTCAATATTGATCTCATTGTGTTAGCCGGTTACATGAAAATCTTAACCAAGCCATTCACACAACGTTTTACTGGGAAAATTTTAAATATTCATCCTTCCCTTCTGCCAAAATATCCTGGGTTACATACTTATCAAAGAGCACTTGAGAATGGCGACAGCGAACACGGTACAACTGTGCATTTTGTCAATGAAGAGATCGATGGTGGTGCCATTGTGTTACAAGCTAAAGTGCCTATTTTCCCTGGTGATACCGTCGAGGAAATTGAACTTCGTACACGTGAACAGGAATATAATATTTATCCTTTAGTGATTAAATGGTTTATTGAAGAGCGATTAAAACTGATTGAAAATCAAGCTTATTTAGATGGTAAGTTGCTACCGCCTAATGGCTATGCTTATGAATAAAACGATATTCTCTCTTGAAAATGGTAAATGAAATCACCATTAAATAACCTGATTTTATGAAAAAAACAATAAACCCTGTATAATCGGGGTTTTATTATTGTGGGATATAGTATGCAAATTAATTTTACTCAGATTTTTCAAGATAGCCTCAACTTTATGCGTAATCAGCGAAAAACCGTGCTGATTTTCATTGGTATTTTCGTCATCTCACAATTGATTAATGCACTAGTCAGTGTCCCAATGCCGAGTTTGGGTGATAATCCTAATCCATCACAACAGGATATTATTGATGCATTGAGCAAAGTGGAGCCAACTGCACTGATTGGATCTTTTTTATTCCAACAATTATTGATGTCTTTTATTGCGACCTTCGGTATTGCAACCATTCATCATATTAGTCTGCAAAATGAAAATCCGATTAATCAAGGTCTCATGCTTACATTGCGTCGTTTTTTAGGTGTGGTCGTTTTAGATATTTTTATGAGCTTGCCACTTCTCTTTGGCATAGCGGATGTCATGAGCTCATTTTTAAGCAAAAATGCCCTCTCCCCTCTAGCCTTTGTTTCAATGGTATTTGGTTTATTTTTCTTTGTTCGCCTATGCTTATCGCCTGTGCATTACATTGCCGCAAATCAATCTATCGGGCAAAGTGCTTTACAGGTGTGGCGTGCAGGTATTAAACGTAATGGCGTATTAATTATTTATGCCTTGCTCACTTATTTACTTCTTCCTTTAGTGGTGAATACCATTGGTGCAATCTTGGGTTCATCATTTTTAAGTGCTATCGTTGGTATCTTGGCTGCATTATTTCAACTATTTATTTTGGTATTTACTTACCGTTTTTACAGTTTATTTATGAAGGCATAATATGAAGCAACTTCTTGAATTTATTCCTCTTGTTCTCTTTTTCATCACCTACAAAATGTTTGGGGTGCGTGAGGCGGCGATTGTCTTAGTTATCGCGACCATCATTCAGATGGTTGTACTAAAACTGAAATATGGCATGATTGAGAAACAACAAAAAATCATGGCGATTGCTGTCGTCTTTTTTGGTTTGCTCACTGCCTATTTCAATGAAATCAAATACCTACAATGGAAAGTCACGATTATTAATGCTTTGTTTGCCATTGTTTTATTGGTTGCACAATTCCAATTCAATACACCACTGGTGAAAAAGTTATTAGGCAAAGAAATCCAATTACCGGATAATGTGTGGAACAAATTGAATTTAGGCTGGGCAGGATTTTTCATTCTGTGTATGCTTGTAAATATTTATATCAGCCAAAATATGTCTGAAGATGCTTGGGTTGATTTCAAATCTTTTGGTTTACTTGGTATGACCTTTGTTGCAACAATCGTCAGCGGTGCTTATATTTACCGTTACTTACCTAAAGATGATCAAAAAAATGATGGGGAAAAATAATGGTTTCAAATCTTACTGATAAAGACGGTCGTCAATCTAAAGGCGTATTATTATTACGTACCTTAGCAATGCCTTCGGATACCAACGCCAACGGCGATATTTTCGGTGGCTGGATTATGTCCCAAATGGATATGGGCGGAGCAATTCTTGCCAAAGAAATCGCTCATGGCCGTGTGGTCACTGTTGCCGTAGAAAGTATGAATTTCATCAAACCTATCGCTGTCGGTGACGTGGTATGTTGTTATGGTCAATGCCTCAGCGTGGGACGCTCTTCGATTAAAATCAAAGTAGAAGTATGGGTGAAAAAAGTTGCGAGTGAACCAATTGGGGAACGTTACTGCGTGACAGATGCCGTATTTACCTTTGTCGCAGTTGGGAAAGACGGTAAATCCCGCGCTATTCCACGTGAAGGTAATCTTGAACTAGAACGTGCATTAGCCTCTATCGAAGAATTAAATTGTTAAAAGGATAAATGATGTATTACGTAATTTTTGCCCAAGATATTCCTGGCAGTTTAGAAAAACGTCTTTCAGTACGTGAGCAGCATCTCGCTCGTTTAAAACAATTACAAGCAGAAGGTCGTTTATTAACAGCCGGTCCCAATCCAGCTATTGACGATGAAAACCCAGGCGAAGCTGGCTTTACTGGCTCGACAGTGATTGCTCAATTCGAAAGCCTGTCTGCAGCAAAAGACTGGGCGGCACAAGATCCTTATGTTGAAGCTGGCGTTTACGGTGATGTGATTGTGAAGCCTTTCAAAAAAGTTTTCTAAATAAAACGAACTCTACACTCAAAGACGGATCTAAATATCCGTCTTTCTCTTTATATGGAATCTCCTATGCGAGCACTTAAACACACGACAATTTCGTTATTAATTTTAACCGCACTTTCAGGCTCAGCTTTGGCTAATCAGCATGCCCATAAAAGCAAAAATGAAACAGCGCCACAAATTAACCTTGCAGAAGAACAAGCCAAATGGGCACAACAACAGCACGCTCATGAATTAAAGCTGATTGAACAACGTGCAACTTTTCTACAATTAGAGTCGCTCCTAAAAAGTGCGGTCAAAAATAATCATGTTTCTAATAATGCAAAATTATTCCTTGGGCTTATTGATTCTTTAAAAGGTTATCCATTGCAAACTGATGCTATAGCGGCTTATTTAGATGCACGTATAAAAACCGTTAATCGCGATACGCCTCGTGAAGAAGTGAATGCATTGCGAACAGACATTGAACAATTTATTCAACAGCACGCCTCTCATTTTCTACGCGGAAAATTAGAACAAAGCATTTTTACATTATTAACCAATGCTGAAGATACTCAAGCACTCGCCAAACTCACACCTAATAATTTGGAAACACAAATTGCCGTGCTTACAGCTAAATATCAAATAGAGGCAGCCAATACCAGTCAGACGACAGAAAATCAATCAAACGACAAGAATAAATCGGCTATTTTGTCTGAATATGAACAACTTTGGCTCAATAATGCTGAACTACCTAATGATGCTCAGCTATGGGCGGGTTGGTATTCACAAGGTGGACGCACTGAAGAGAAAATCTATCAAAAAGCGGAAATGCTCTTTGGTAAAAATGATGCTAAAGGCCTCGAAATACTCGCTAAAGAGTTAGAAAAAATTGAGAACGCTAAAAAAGAAGATGAGCAAGTAGCCGCTCATTTAGTGCTCTATCAGGATCTCTTAAAAAATCCAGCCAATTTGAAAATGCTCGCTGAGTCATTGCCATTAATTGATGGTAATACGAATAAAATCACCAATAAATTTGTCGTAGTGCTAGGTTTTGCTCGTTATTTGCGGACCATTCCAGAAAATATGAATGAGCCAACATTCACCCCTTACGAGCAGTGGGCGAAGACTTGGCAATTAAACGAAGCTGAATTACGTGATTGGAAAATCGCCTTTATTAACCGTTTCTTTGATAATGAAAGTCCTAATTTTGTGCAATGGCGCGATCAGGAAATTCTTAAACTCAATGCAGATAACCTCATTGAACGTCGTTTACGTACGGCTATTTGGCAACAAACAGATTTACTCGCCTGGTTAAATGCACTTTCAGATGAAGCAAAACAAAAACAAGAATGGCGTTATTGGATGGCTAAAATAGCTGCTCAAGCATCCGATAAAGATGCGAAACAACGATTAGAAGCTTTATCGAGAGAACGTGGGTTTTATCCAATGTTAGCAGCCGTCAAATTAGGTCATTCCTACAAACTGGAAATGCCTAAAATTCCTCAAGAGTCCAATATCCAAGAGAAGTATGCAACTGAATTAGCTGAGATTGCAGAACTACGTCAATTAGATCGATTAGGTGCAGCCAAACAACGCTGGCGTTCTCTATTAGAAAAACTACCGCAAGAGAAACAACTTGCATTAAGCCAATATGCAAATGAACAAAATTGGTTTGAATTGGGCGTAGATGGCTCGATTATTGCAAAAGCTTGGGATTATATCGACTTACGCTTACCAAATGCTTACAGTCAATATTTTGATATTGCCCTCAGTAACGTGAATCTCAGCGGAACAGAACCTCAAGCCATTGTGGATAATCGTGTCACCAAAACCTTCGCCATGGCAATTGCTCGCCAAGAAAGTGCTTGGAATCCAATGGCACAATCTTCCGCAAATGCTCGAGGATTAATGCAGTTATTACCGAGTACTGCGCAAAAAACGGCAGAAAATCAGCAACTTCCTTATAACGGAGAGTTAGATTTATTCAAACCGCTTAATAATATTTTACTTGGTACAGCTCACTTAAATGAGCTGAATGCTAAATATCCAAATAATCGCATTTTGATCGCCTCTGCCTATAATGCGGGAGCAAGCCGTGTAGAAAAATGGCTTGCGAGAGCCAATGGCAAATTGGCTATGGATGAATTTATTGCCTCTATTCCGTTCTTTGAAACACGAGGTTATGTTCAAAACGTATTAACTTACGATTTTTACTATCAAAACCTACAAAACAAAGAAAAATTACAAACCTTTAGCAAAGAGGAATACGATCGGCTATACTAGTCGCACTAGTTTAATAGTATGGGATTGTTGATATGTATATTAGTCGCAATTTAGAACAATGGAATGCTTTTCTCACAACCTTGCAAACCGCATTTGAACAAGGGAAAGCACAAGATTTCTTAACGCTTCTGCTCACGCCTGATGAGCGCGATGCAGTGGGTTTGCGTTTACAAATCGTGGCACAGTTATTAGATAAAAATCTCTCCCAACGAGAGATTCAACAGAATCTCAATACCAGTGCAGCAACCATTACGCGTGGTTCTAATATGCTCAAAACAATGGATCCGGATTTTATAAACTGGGTGAAAAGCCAACTCGATGAGCAAGCTGCAAAAAACTAAGCGAATTCTGACCGCACTTTTACATCTTTTTCGCCCCTCTTGGTGGAAAAAAAATTGGCAACGGGTTGCGTGGCGTTTCTCTCTCGCAATCCTGGCGTTTTTCATTTGTTTTCGCTTTATCCCTGTTCCCTTCTCTGCCTATATGGTACAGCAAAAAATCGGGCACTTATTACAGTTAGATTTTAGCTATTCAATCAAATATGATTGGGTGAGTCTTGATGAAATCTCACCGAATATGCAGCTTGCGGTGATTGCCGCTGAAGATCAAAAATTCCCCCACCACTGGGGCTTTGATTTTGAGGCAATTCAAAAGGCCTTTAAATTCAATGAAAAATCTCGCCGAACCCGAGGTGCTTCAACAATTTCACAGCAAACAGCGAAAAACCTTGTTCTCTGGCATGGACAAAGTTGGTTTCGCAAAGGGTTAGAAGTTCCCACAACGGCATTAATGGAAATCTTTTGGTCCAAAGAACGGATTTTAGAAGTGTATTTAAACATCGCTGAGTTTGGTAATGGTATCTTTGGTGTCGAAGCGGCTAGTCGCTATCATTTCAAAAAATCGGCAAAGAATTTAACGCAATCAGAAGCAGCATTACTCGCTGCGGTTTTACCGAATCCTATCATCTATAAAGTGAATAAACCTAGTGCGTTAGTTCGCAAAAAACAAAGCTGGATTATGGGACAAATGAATGGATTAGGCTTGAATTATCTAAAAGAAATGTAGATTTCTATAAAGAAAAAACCTTGAAACTCACTTTAAGTTTCAAGGTTTTAAATTTGGTGGAGATAATCGGGATCGAACCGACGACCTCTTGAATGCCATTCAAGCGCTCTCCCAACTGAGCTATATCCCCAAATAACGCAAGCTATGATAAATTTCGGCTGATAAACTGTCAATATTGAAATAATCAAATCCTGCTTATCAGCCTAAATATTAAGCGTTTTGAGATTTAATAAAATCAATGGCACGTTGGATACGCGCTAACACACGTTCACGACCGATACCCACTAATGTCACATCCATTGAAGGTGATTGACCTGAGCCTGTTACCGCCACGCGTAACGGCATCCCAACTTTACCCATCCCTACTTCTAATTCAGCAGCCGTTTGTTCAATCGCTTCATGGGTAGAATGTAAATCCCAGCTAGAAAGTGCGGTCAATTTTTCTTTTACTTTTTCAAGTGGTTCAATCGCCGCCGCTTTAAAGTGTTTTTTCACCGCAGCTTCATCAAAACTTTCAAACTCTTCGAAGAAATAACGGCTTGCTGATGCCATTTCTTTTAAGGTTTTGCAACGTTCTGCAAGCATCGTCACGATTTCAGTTAACGCTGGGCCATTTGAAGTATCAATACCTTGATCTTTATAGTGCCATGCAAGGTGTTTTGCCACATATTCAGGAGGTAATTCACGAATGTAATGGTGATTTAACCACAATAATTTTTCCGTGTTAAATGCACTTGCTGATTTACTTACATGATCTAATTCGAAGTATTTAATCATTTCTTCACGCGTAAAGATCTCTTGGTCACCATGGCCCCAACCTAAACGAACAAGATAGTTGATTAAGGCTTCTGGTAAATAACCGTCATCACGATATTGCATCACACTTACCGCACCATGACGTTTTGAGAGTTTTTGACCATCATCACCGTTAATCATGGAAACGTGCGCATATACTGGAATTGGTGCGCCTAACGCTTTTAAGATATTAATTTGACGTGGGGTGTTGTTAATATGGTCTTCACCACGCACAACGTGAGTAATGCCCATATCCCAGTCATCTACTACCACACAGAAGTTGTATGTTGGTGAACCGTCGGTACGACGAATAATTAAATCATCTAATTCGCTGTTGCTGATTTCAATACGACCACGCACCGCATCATCAAACACGACTGAACCTTCTGTTGGGTTTTTAAAACGTACTACGTGTGGCTCATCGGCTGCATGATTGTGATCATGTAAACAATGACGGTCATAACGTGGTTTTTCTTTGTTTTGCTCTTGTGTATGACGTAGTTCTTCTAAACGCTCTTTAGAGCAATAGCAACGATAAGCCAAACCTTGCTCAATCATTTCATCAATCACTTGATTGTAACGATCAAAGCGTTTGGTTTGATAATAAGGACCATGTTCCCAAGCAAGGTTTAACCACTCCATCCCTTCAATGATTGCCGCCGTTGCTTCCGGTGTAGAACGCTCTAAATCAGTATCTTCAATACGTAGTACAAACTCACCGTTATTATGTTTTGCAAATAACCAAGAATAAAGGGCTGTACGTGCACCGCCTACGTGCAAATAACCTGTTGGACTTGGTGCAAAACGCGTACGTACTTTGACATTCGGATCTAATTCAAAAGGAGGATCAATTTTCATTTTCTTAATAACCTATTCATTTACAAAAATTACCTTTATTTTACTACGACTTGCGTGAGTTCTAAATAAAAAATCTGATTTTATGCCTATTTTTGCAACAACTAGACGCTTTTTCATAAAAATATATTGACTGAAATCTCATTATACTTATAATGCCAATCCACAACATTAAGGGCGATTAGCTCAGTTGGGAGAGCACCTCCCTTACAAGGAGG
>CAUUXN010000008.1:0-26307 GCA_963548985.1 uncultured Haemophilus sp.
AGTTTTTATGCCATTAAACCAGTATGAAGAATAGTTATTATCTTCTTTTTTTAGATTGAAGAATGATTAGATAAAGAATTCTGATTCTATATCACTCAAAATAAATTCTATTTTTATGTTTTTTGGTATTTCATTGATATTAAAATTAACTCTATTTTCTATAAGTAATAGAGTCGTATTATATTTATGCTCTAGCTTTGAGAGTATTTTTAAGTAGTTGATTAATACCGTTTCAGCCCCACCCACAACTAGGGCAGGATGAATAATTAAAATGTTTTTCATTATTTCACTCTTTTTATTAAAGTTTCAAAATTATTAAATATATCATTTAAATGTCTTTTTTCTGTTTCAGGTAGTAAATTAAATGAATCAGTAATGTATTTTTCTTGATTTTTTATATATTGTAATAAACCGTCATAAATATCACATTCTTCAGCTAAATTAGCTAATTTTTCAATAGCAATTTCAATAAGATCCTTTGTATTATTGAATTTAACAAACTCAGTTGTTGCACCTTTTCTTTTTGTTCTATAGATGTAAAAAGGAGTTTCGTATATATCATATGTTTGTATATGTTTGGCTATATCAAAACTCCAACCTAAATCTTCGTGTGTTTTACCAGTAGGAAAGAATAAGCTATTTTCTAATATTATTTTTCTCTTGATGATTTTAGACCAAGGTGATGGTTTGAAATAATTATTTTTTACTAGTGTAAAAAAATCTTTTAAATAGCTAAATGATAGATTTTCTTTCGAGAGTTTAAAAACGTATGTTGTATTATCTGGAAATAAGAAATGGCAGCCGCAAATAATTAAATCTACCTCTTTTTTAGCCAATCTTGCTAAATCTGAAAGGGTAAAGATATCATTCCAGTAATCATCACTATCTAAAAAAATAAGATATTTACCACGAGCAAGTTTTATACCTGCATTCCTAGCATCAGAAATACCACCATTGACTTTACGTATAAATACAATATTAGGATATTGTTTAGCATATTTAACACAAATATCGATGGAATTATCAGGCGAACCATCATCAACTAGAATCAGTTCATAATTCTGATAATCTTGTGCTAAGACAGATTCAATACATTGCTTGAGGTAGCGTTCAACATTATAGATTGGCACAATGATACTAAATAGCGGGTTTTCAACTTTCTCTTGTTGTTTTTGGTTTGGACTTTCACCTAATAGATAACAAGCTTGAGCAATATTTTGAGGTTCGTGGAACACGGTGAATTGATCTGCAAGCCAGTAGGGTTTTGTTTCATTTAAAAGTGCGGTCAATTTTTTTGCGATATTTTTGCGGATGAGATAAAGCGAGCAACCATAGTTGTATTGGTTAATATCGCTATAAATTAAAGCATAAGGCTCATCACCTATTTGAAACAAACGTTCTCCAGAACGTGACTCACCGTCATGCTGTAATTTGATAATTCCGTAAGAGGAATATTTATTGGCATAATGGATAGCATGCTGAATGAAGTTTTCAACAGGTTGTATTTCACTTTCAGCAATTAAAGCAAAATCATTGTCTTGTAGCTGTTCATTTTCAGCAATCGCTTTCCAGCACTGAATGTGAGATAGCGAGTGAGCGATTTCTTTGTTATTGGGAGTGCGCTCAAGTAGTTCTTCTGCTCTTTTTAAATTAAATAAGGCTGAAGAATTACCGAGTAAGCTAACCTGTTCTTTAGTTACTGCAGAAATAGGAACAACATGAGAGTCAGAGGCGCATTGTAAAAAATGACTCACTCTCTCTATTTTTTCAGATGCATAAATAACATAACAGGTTAGTTTTTCCATCGTTTTGATTACCCTTTATTTTTCGCGGTAGTCACTTTCAACGCCATATACCCCACAATAGCTGAAACAGTGGAGCCTAATAAGATCCCTAATCGAGAAAGGGCGTTAATGCTTTCACCGGCATCAGCATTGAAGGCAAGGCTGGCTAAGAACATTGACATGGTGAAGCCGATACCACACAAAATTGCTACGGCAAAAATTTGTTTAAAGTTGATGCCTTGTGGAAGTTTTGCAATGCCAAGTTTAACGGAAAGATAACTGAAACCAAATATGCCTAGTGGTTTTCCGATAATTAAGCCAAGAGAAATCGCGAGCAATAATGGTGATGTCAGCATGCTGAGATCAATGCCATCAAAGCTTACCCCTGCATTGGCAAATGCAAATAATGGCAAGATAACAAAGGATGACCAAGGAGCAAGAATGTGCTCAAAGTCATGTAATGGAGTTTCGCCATTTTTGCCTTTCAATGGAATACAAAATCCGATGATAACCCCTGCAAGGGTAGCATGCACGCCTGATTTTAATACCGAAGCCCATAAGATTGTTCCCACCACTATATAGGCACAAAGTGCGGTCACTTTAAAGCGATTTAATGCGATAAGTACAACAATAGCAACTGCAGCAAAAATGAGTGCTTGTACACTTAATCCGTGTGAGAAAAACAGTGCAATAACGACAATGGCGCCTAAGTCATCAATGATGGCTAAAGCAAGTAAAAAGATTTTTAGTTGGAGGGGCACTTGTTTACTTAATAACGCCATGATGCCCAGTGCAAAGGCAATGTCTGTCGCCATTGGGATTGCCCAGCCATCGGCTAAAGTAGGATCTTGTTGGGCAATAAAAATATAAACCAAGGCAGGAATAACCATTCCGCCAACGCCAGCAATAGCAGGGAAAACCGCTTGTTGATAGCTTGAAAGGGAACCCTCAAATAATTCTCTTTTGACTTCCATTCCCACTAAAACAAAGAATACCGCCATAAAACCATCGTTGATCCAGTGAATTAAGGTTTTATCGATAGAAAAAGTCCCTACTTGAATGCTGACTGGTAAGTTTAAAAAGTCGTTATAGTTTTGATTGAGCGGTGAATTGGCTAATAGCATTGCGACTACCGCTGAAAAAAGTAATAAAATTCCGCCAGCTGATTCCAATTTGAAAAAACGCTGAATTTGTTGAATCAAACTTAGTTTATTCATTCATTCTCTCCTAAAAAAGTAATAATAAAGGCTAGATACTATCACAAATTTACTGATTTGGGGAAACTAGGCATTGGATAATGTGTGATTTAATCGGAATGTGATAGATTTCGTGATCTGTTTCACAGAATTTATTTTCATTTTTGGAATAAAAAATAATTTAATAGTAAAATTCTTAAAATTTATTTATTCGAGAATACTTATGTTTTCAAAAAAAGATATCATCGTATTAGGTATGATGATTTTTGCTTTATTTTTAGGCGCGGGAAATATTATTTTCCCACCGATGGAGGGGTACTCCGCAGGCAACCATTGGGCAACGGCTTCGCTAGGGTTTGTGATAACAGGCGTACTCATGCCATTTATTACATTGGTTGTGGTGTCAGTATTAGGACGTGGTGAAGAACTGACTAAGGACTTACCCAAGTGGGCAGGCGTATCCTTTTTAACCATTCTTTATTTAGTCATCGGTTCAACCTTTGCAATGCCTCGAATTACCAATGTCGCTTATGAAATGGCATGGTTACCATTGGGGCTCGTTGAAGATAGTGCGACGACACGTCTGATTTTCTCTGTGATCTTTAATATTATCGCGATGGGATTCATGATTCGCCCAAGTACCATTATTTCAACGGTGGGTGAAGTGATGACGCCAGCATTGTTGGTATTATTACTCATTGTTGGGATCACGGTTTTTGTTTCACCTCTTTCTGACATTGTTGATCCGTCGCAGGCGTATGCCGAGAATTCAGCATTAACTACAGGATTAATTAGTGGTTATCAAACGATGGATGTACTGGCTGCGATTGCCTTTGGTGGTATTGTTGCACGGGCGTTGTCTGCAAAAAATGTGACTAATCCACAAAAGATTGTTCAATATACGATTTCAGCGGGTTTTGTCTCCGTCGTTTTATTAGGTTGTTTATATTTTTCTTTATTCTACTTAGGGGCGACTTCTGATGCTGTGGCACAAGGCGCAACAAATGGCGGACAAATTTTCTCTCGTTATGTGAATAGTTTATTCGGCACGGCGGGAACCTGGATTATGGCGGGTATTATCACTTTAGCAAGCTTAACTACATTAGTGGGCGTAACCAGTGCTTGTGGTGATTATTTCTCCAAGTTTTCAACACGTTTTTCTTATCCATTTTGGATCGTCTTCTTCACCGCCATGACGACAATTATTTCACAATATGGCTTAACAAAATTACTCCGAGTAACAATTCCAGCCTTGTTGTTGATTTACCCAATGGCGATCATGTTAGTGGTTTTACAGCTTGTGCGTAATAAATTGCCTTCTATTCGATTGAGCTATTACGTAACCATCTTTGTAACGGTTTGTTTTAGTTTGGTTGATAGTTTGAAAAATTTAGATGTCTTGCCTGAAGGGTTGCATCAAGTCATGATTCATTTCCCGCTTTACTCACAAGGATTAGCTTGGTTGGTGCCTGCATTATGTACTTTAGTGTTCTCCATACTATTAGGGAAAACCATTTCAAAATAACAAAAATACCGACAATGATTTGTCGGCATTTTTTTATATCAAGTGCGGTTAGTTTTTCACGCGTTTTTAGGCGGTAAGACGTTGTCTCACAATTTCAAATAAACATACACCTGTTGCAACGGAAACATTCAGGGATGAAACAGAGCCCGCCATTGGAATACTAATGAGTTGATCACAATGTTCACGAGTAAGACGGCGCATGCCTTCACCTTCAGCCCCCATCACTAAGGCAAGAGAACCTGTGAGTTTGCTTTGATAAATGGTTTCTGTTGCTTCACCAGCTGTACCCACCACCCAAATATTATGATTTTGTTGTAGATCTCGTAAAGTACGCGCTAAATTGGTTACGCGAATTAATGGCACAGTCTCCGCAGCACCACAAGCCACTTTACGTGCGATAGAAGTGAGTTGAGCGGATTTATCTTTTGGCACAATAACAGCGCTCACACCAGCAGCATCTGCAGTACGTAAACAGGCCCCCAGGTTATGGGGATCTGTCACACCATCAAGCACCAATAAAAGTGGATTTTGTTTACGAGTAAGAAGTTCATCCAGATCATGTTCATTCAGCTCTTTCGCTTCTTGCACACGCGCAATCACACCTTGATGCACTTCACCGTTGGATTTTTTATCTAATGTTTGGCGGTTTACAAATTGCACCGCAATGCCTAAAGCATAGAGCTCATTGAGTAAGGGTTGTAGGCGTTTATCTTCACGGCCTTTCAGCACAAACACTTCAATTAAACGTTCAGGGCTATTTGCTAAAATGCTGTTTACAGCATGGATACCATAGATATTTTCTGACATAGGGTTCTCTTATTTATTCTTTTTTGTCATTATCCTCCCTCTTTAGCAAAGAGGGGCCAGGGGAGATTGGGTAAAAATATTATTTCTTCCGTTTTCTAGTCGGTTTCTTAGAAACATCTTTATTTTTAACCGCACTTTTACGTTTTTTTGACGCTTTAGGTGGCAGTTCCTTAAAGACTTTTTTTGCTTTTTGTTTCGCCGTTTTGCCAACACGACGTGGTTTTCTGGCACTTTCGATTAAGCTGAAATCCACCATTTTTTGTTCTAAATGAACGGCGACCACGCGAATTTTAACTTTATCACCAAGGCGGTAGATCATACCACTATTTTCACCGATTAAACGTTGTTTAGCTGCATCAAATTGATAGTAGTCGTTATCTAAAGTGGAAATATGGACTAAGCCGTCAATGAATAAATCATCTAAACGTACGAATAAGCCAAAGCCCGTTACAGATGAGATCACTCCGCTAAATTCAGCCCCTACGTGATCTTGCATATATTCACATTTCAGCCAATCAGCTACTTCACGAGTGGCATCATCGGCACGGCGTTCGGTCATCGAGCAGTGATCGCCTAATAAATCCATTTCATCAAAGGAGTAGTGATAGCCGCCAGTATCTGTGGTTTTACGTTTAGCGCCTTTTTCTTTTGCTAATAAATATTTAATTCCACGATGAAGGGTTAAATCCGGATAGCGACGAATCGGGGAAGTGAAGTGTGCATATTCCTCTAACGCCAAACCAAAGTGGCCGATATTATCCGCATGATAAACGGCTTGGCTTAATGAACGCAGTAACATAGTTTGAATGAGTTCGTGATCTGGACGATCTTTCACTTGCTCTAACAATTTCGCATAATCTTTTGTGGTCGGTTTCATGCCACCTTCAAGGCTTAAACCACATTCACTTAAGAATGCACGGAAAGACGTCAGTTTCTCTTCACTCGGAGCAGCATGAATACGATAGAGTGCAGGCTCTTTATGTTTTTCCATAAAGTTTGCCGCTGCAATATTCGCAAGAATCATGCATTCTTCAATGATTTTGTGAGCATCATTTCGCACAACGGGTTCAATGCGATCAATTCGTCCCATAGCATTGAAAATAAATTTGGTTTCGATGGTTTCAAAATCGATAGCACCACGTTGTTTACGGGCCTTGAGTAATGCTTGATAGAGATGATGCAATTCTTCTAAATGTGGCACTAGCCCTTGATAACGCGTGCGGAGCTCATCATCACCGTCTAAAATCGCCGCGACTTTCGTATAGGTTAAGCGAGCATGAGAGTTCATTACCGCTTCATAAAAACGATAGTCTGTGAGTTTACCTTTGGCGGAGACGTGCATTTCACACACCATACACAAGCGATCAACTTGTGGATTCAGTGAACACAATTCGTTGGATAAAATCTCCGGTAGCATTGGTACAACACGATTTGGGAAGTAAACGGAGTTACCTCGGTTATAAGCTTCTGTATCTAATGCAGAATGTAAACGCACATAATAGCTGACATCGGCAATTGCCACCCAAAGTTTCCAGCCTTTACCACTTTTTTCGCAATATACGGCATCATCAAAATCACGTGCATCTTCGCCATCAATGGTAACCAGTGGCAGATTGCGTAAATCCACACGGCCTTTTTTTGCTTCTTCAGGCACTTCTTCCGTGAATTTTTTAACGTATTTTTCAACCGCACTTGGGAATTGGTGAGGAATGTCATGATTACGAAGGGCGATCTCCACTTCCATCCCTTTTGCCATATTATCACCCAGAATTTCGGTAATAATACCAACAGGTTGAGTAAAGGAGGCAGATCGTTCTTGCAATTCAACCACGACAACTTGTCCCATTCGTGCACCATTGCGGTGCTCATTAGGGACTAAAATATCTCGTCCGATACGACTATCATCAGGTACAACATAGCTAAAACCATTTTCTAAGAAGAAACGGCCGACAATTTGTTTTTTACGACTTTCAAGTACACGAACAATACGGACTTCACGACGACCACGACGATCTAAGCCTGCGGGTTGGGCTAATACAAAATCACCATGCATTACACGTTGCATTTGGTGATTAGGAATAAAGAGATCTTCTTTTTTGCCTTCGACTTGTAAAAAGCCATAGCCTTCGCGATGGCCAATAACCATGCCTTTGAATAAATCCAATTTTTCAGGCAAGGCATAGCGTTTACGTTTAGTAAAAACTAACTGTCCATCATTTTCCATGGCGCGTAAGCGGCGGCGCATGGCTTCTTGTTGTTCATCACTTTTAATTGAAAGTGCGGTCAGAATTTCTTCCCGACTCATCGGGGCATTATTTTCACGAATAATTTGCAGAATGTAGTCTCTGCTTGGGATCGGATTACCGTATTTGGCTAATTCTTTTTGATAATTCGGATCCGCTTTTTTTAAAGATTTTTTGGTCATTTATCGTTTATTTTATGATTAATTTTTAAGTTGTGGGGTAGTTTACAGGTTAAAGGGGGGAATGCAAGCTTGTTATCGGGCGTTTGTGGCAGGACGGTTTAAGACAAACAAAAACCGCACCAAAGTGCGGTTTTATTTTTAAGCTGTTTTAATGCTTTAATTACGCTAATTTTTTGATTTGAGCAACTAATTTAGCTTTGTGGTTTGCTGCTTTGTTAGCGTGGATTAAGCCTTTAGAAGCCATACGGTCAACAACTTTTTGCATTTCAACGAATGCTGCTTCAGCTGCTGCTTTTTCACCTGCTGCTACTTGAGCATATACTTTTTTGATGTAAGTACGCATCATAGAGCGTTGGCTTGCGTTGTGTTGGCGGCGTTTTTCAGATTGAACCGCACGTTTTTTTGCTGACTTGATATTAGCCAAGGTCAAACTCCTAAAATTTCTGTTAGATGATTATGACAAAATAAGGGCGTAGAATATGCCGATTTTTTATACTTTTGTCAATGAATAATTTGTGTTGATTTCGGTGAGACACAACCGAAAGTAAGCATCGTTATTTAAAAAAAGCGCTTTCTATTGGCTCACACAAACGATGTGGGCAGGATTTTATCAGTTTTTTTCGTTGGAATATAGCGTAAAAACAAAAATTCTATACAATTAAGGCAAATTTTTTTGAAGAGACCCCTATTTTGAGTAAACGACTTTTAAAATCCGGCATTATCGTGAGTGGGATGACATTAGTATCCCGTGTGTTAGGTTTAGTCCGTGATGTGGTGATTGCCCATTTAATCGGTGCAGGCGCGGCGGCAGACGTGTTTTTATTCGCTAACCGTATCCCAAACTTTTTACGTCGTTTATTTGCGGAAGGCGCATTTTCTCAAGCCTTTGTACCTGTATTAGCTGAATATCAAAAATCGGACGATCTTTCCAAAACGCGAGAATTTATCGGGAAAGTATCGGGTACGCTAGGCGGATTAGTCAGTATTGTGACTTTGCTTGCCATGGTGGGATCACCTGTTGTAGCGGCGATCTTCGGGATGGGGTGGTTTACCGATTGGCTAAATGACGGACCTGATGCACATAAATTTGAACAAGCATCTTTACTCTTAAAAATTACGTTTCCTTATTTATGGTTTGTCACCTTTGTTGCACTTTCTGGTGCGATTTTAAATACAATAGGTAAATTTGGCGTGATGTCGTTTTCGCCGGTTTTACTCAATATCGCCATGATTGCGACCGCACTTTTCCTCGCGCCAAGATTAGACAATCCTGATCTTGCCCTTGCTATCGGGATCTTCTTGGGTGGTTTGTTACAATTTTTATTTCAAATCCCTTTCTTGAAAAAAGCCGGCTTGCTCGTAAAACCAAAATGGGCATGGCATGATGAAGGGGTAGCCAAAATCCGTCGATTGATGATTCCGGCTTTGTTCGGGGTTTCCGTAAGTCAAATCAACTTGCTGCTTGATACGGTCATTGCCAGTTTCTTAATGACGGGCTCTATCAGTTGGCTTTATTATTCTGATCGTCTATTAGAGTTTCCACTTGGTCTATTTGGTATCGCCATTTCCACCGTAATTTTACCGACGCTTGCTCGCCATCATGTGAATCGAGAAGACAATTCTTCCCAAAGTGCGGTTGATTTTCGCAATACCATGGACTGGGGCGTGCGAATGATTTTATTACTTGGTGTGCCGGCTGCAATTGGTATTGCCGTGTTAGCCCAACCAATGTTATTGGTGTTATTTATGCGTGGCAGTTTTACCTTAGCAGATGTGCACTCAGCTTCTTATTCTTTATGGGCATTCAATGCGGGTTTACTTAGCTTTATGCTGATTAAGATCCTAGCTAATGGCTATTATGCACGCCAAGATACTAAAACGCCCGTGAAAATCGGGATCATCGCCATGGTGAGTAATATGGGCTTTAATGTATTGGCGATTCCTTTTAGTTATGTGGGCTTGGCGATTGCTTCTGCGATGTCGGCAACCTTAAATGCTTATTTGCTTTATCTAGGTTTAGCCAAAGCGGATGTGTATCATTTTTCACGTAAAAGTGCGGTCTTTTTTCTAAAAGTTTTAGGTGCAGCCTTAGCCATGGGTAGCTTGCTTTGGTATAACTGCCCATCTATTCAAGAATGGGCAGCCATGACATTTTTAATGCGTGTCTATTGGCTAGCTTGGTTAATCGGATTGGCTGCGGTCGTTTATTTAGGTGTATTGGTGCTATTGGGTGTTCGTAAACACCATTTACTGACAAAACATTAAGTTACCGCTATAATGCACTGATTATTTTTTGTTTTTTGGATAAGATGTAATGCAATTAATTCGTGGGCTTCATAATACACAGCCATATTTGTCAGGGTGCGCATTAACCATTGGCAATTTTGATGGCGTGCATTTGGGGCATCAGGCGATTTTGCGTCATCTTCGTCAGAAAGCGAATGCGCTGAATTTACCTATGGCGGTGATGCTTTTCGAACCACAACCGCGCGAATATTTTATGGGCGACAAAGCCCCCGCGCGTTTAATGCGATTAAGAGATAAATTACATTATTTGGCTCAGGCGGGTGTGGATGTGGTGATCGTCGCGAAATTTGACCGCACTTTTGCTGATCTTCCTGCAGAACAATTTATTGAAGATTGGCTTGTGCGCAAATTAAATGTGAAGTTTCTCAGTATTGGGGATGATTTCAAATTTGGTGCGAAACGTTTAGGCAATTTTGCGATGTTGCAGCAAGCTGGAAAGCAGTTTGGTTTTGAAGTAGAAGACAGCCACACCTTCTGTTTAGATGAGTTGCGTATCAGTAGCACCGCTATTCGTGAAGCGCTGGCTAAAGATGATTTACAGCATGCGCAAAATTTACTCGGTAAGCCTTATCGTATTTTCGGTCGTGTGATCCACGGCAATAAATTAGGCCGCACCATTGGTTTTCCTACCGCGAATGTTCGTTTACATCGTCAAGTGAACCCAGTAAAAGGGGTTTATGCGGTGAAAGTGCGGTTGAAATCAGGTGAGATTTTTAATGGCGTCGCCAACATGGGAAAACGCCCAACTATTAACGGTACGATACAATTATTAGAAGTTCATTTATTTGATTTTTCTCAGAATATTTATGGACAAATGGTAGAGGTAGAATTCTGCCATAAGATTCGAGATGAGATAAAATTTCCGTCTTTTGAGGCGTTGAAAGCTCAAATTGAACAAGACGTAAAAACAGCGAAAGCATTTTTTGCAAAATAGAATTATATTGAAATATAAAATTGGAAAATAACATGACAGTTGATTACAAAAACACGTTAAATTTACCTGAAACAGGTTTCCCAATGCGTGGCGATTTAGCCAAACGCGAACCTGTAATGTTAAAAAATTGGTATGACAAACAGTTGTATCAAAAAATCCGCCAAGCCACGAAAGGTAAAAAATCCTTTATTTTGCATGATGGCCCTCCGTATGCGAACGGCAATATTCATATCGGTCACGCCGTGAATAAAATTCTGAAAGATATTATTATTAAATCTAAAACAGCGTTAGGTTTTGATTCGCCTTATATCCCGGGTTGGGACTGTCACGGTTTACCAATTGAATTAAAAGTAGAAGGTTTGGTGGGTAAACCAAATGAGAAAGTGACCGCTGCTGAATTCCGTCAAAAATGCCGTGAATACGCTGCAGAACAAGTAGAAGGTCAGAAAAAAGATTTTATCCGTTTAGGTGTGTTGGGTGATTGGGATAATCCTTATTTAACGATGAACTTCAACACCGAAGCAAACATCATCCGTACACTCGGTAAAGTGATTGCGAATGGTCACTTATACAAAGGTTCAAAACCAGTGCACTGGTGTTTGGATTGTGGTTCTTCTTTAGCAGAAGCAGAAGTGGAATACGAAGACAAAGTTTCTCCGTCTATCTATGTGCGTTTTCCTGCAGTAAATGTAGCCGAAATTGAAGAGAAATTTAACGCAGTAGGCAAAGGCTATGGCAAATTATCTGCCGTGATTTGGACCACTACACCTTGGACAATGCCATCTAACCGTGCGATTGCAGTAAATGCAGACTTAGAATACAACTTAGTACAACTTGGTGATGAG
Source organism: uncultured Haemophilus sp. (assembly GCA_963548985.1). GTDB lineage: Bacteria > Pseudomonadota > Gammaproteobacteria > Enterobacterales > Pasteurellaceae > Haemophilus_D. Next base: position 11,824 of record CAUUXN010000008.1, read on the forward strand.
CGTGTGATCTTAGCTGCTGAATTAGTTGAGTCTGTTGCGAAAGCGGTGGGTGTAGAAAAGGTTGAAATTTTAGGGTCAGTAAAAGGTCAAGCGCTTGAGTTAGTACGCTTTAACCACCCATTCTATGATTTCTCTGTGCCGGTGATTTTAGGCGATCACGTGACTACCGATGGCGGTACGGGGTTAGTACATACTGCACCGGATCATGGTTTGGACGACTTTATTGTAGGACAAAAATATAATTTACCAATGGCGGGGCTTGTATCGAATGACGGTAAATTTATTTCAACGACTGAATTCTTTGCGGGCAAAGGCGTATTTGAAGCCAATCCATTGGTTGTTGAAAAATTGCAAGAAGTGGGCAACTTATTAAAAGTTGAGAAAATCAAACACAGCTACCCACACTGCTGGCGCCACAAAACCCCGATTATTTTCCGTGCGACACCACAATGGTTTATCGGTATGGAAACTCAAGGTTTACGCCAACAAGCATTAGGCGAGATCAAACAAGTTCGCTGGATTCCAGATTGGGGTCAAGCACGTATCGAAAAAATGGTTGAAAACCGCCCAGACTGGTGTATTTCCCGTCAACGTACTTGGGGCGTGCCGATGACCTTATTTGTGCACAAAGAAACCGAAGAACTTCATCCGCGTACTTTAGAGTTACTTGAAGAAGTGGCGAAACGTGTAGAGAAAGCCGGTATTCAAGCATGGTGGGATTTAGACGAAAAAGAATTATTAGGGGCTGATGCAGAAACCTATCGCAAAGTGCCTGATACGCTTGACGTATGGTTTGACTCAGGATCAACCTATTCTTCTGTTGTGGCGAATCGTCCGGAATTTAACGGTCAAGATATCGATATGTATTTAGAAGGTTCTGATCAACACCGTGGTTGGTTTATGTCTTCTTTAATGCTTTCTACGGCGACAGACAGCAAAGCACCATACAAACAAGTATTAACTCATGGTTTCACCGTAGATGGTCAAGGTCGTAAGATGTCAAAATCTATCGGTAACATCGTGACCCCACAAGAAGTCATGGATAAATTCGGTGGTGATATTTTACGCTTATGGGTGGCTTCTACCGACTATACCGGTGAAATGACCGTTTCTGATGAAATTTTAAAACGTGCCGCGGACAGCTATCGTCGTATTCGTAACACCGCGCGTTTCTTACTAGCGAACTTGAATGGTTTTGATCCTCAACGTGATGCCGTTAAACCGGAAGAAATGATTAGCTTGGATCGTTGGGCGGTAGCTTGTGCGTTAGATGCACAAAAAGAAATTAAAGAGGCGTACGATAATTATCAATTCCACACAGTCGTACAACGTTTAATGCGTTTCTGTTCTGTGGAAATGGGCTCTTTCTACCTTGATATTATCAAAGACCGTCAATATACCACCAAAGCAGACAGCCTTGCGCGTCGTAGCTGCCAAACAGCGTTATGGCACATTGCAGAAGCATTGGTTCGTTGGATGGCACCAATCCTGTCATTCACGGCGGATGAAATTTGGGGTTACTTACCACAAACCGCGACTGCACGTGCAGAATTCGTCTTTACTGAAGAATTCTACGAAGGCTTATTTGGCTTAGGCGAGAATGAAAAATTAGATGATGCTTACTGGCAACAACTCATTAAAGTTCGTTCTGAAGTGAACCGTGTATTAGAAATCGCCCGTAACGACAAAGTGATCGGTGGTGGTTTAGAAGCAGAAGTAACGGTTTATGCTAACGATGCATATCGTGCATTATTAGAACAATTAGGCAATGAATTACGTTTCGTGTTAATTACCTCAAAAGCAGAAGTGAAAGCATTAGCAGAAAAACCTGCGGATGTGGCTGCGGGTGAGTTAGAGGGAATTGCCGTAAGCGTAGCGCGTTCTAACGGTGAAAAATGTCCACGTTGTTGGCATTATTCTGACAAAATCGGCGTGAATCCTGAACATCCTACACTTTGTCCACGTTGTGTGGAAAACGTAGCGGGTAACGGCGAAGTACGTCAGTTCGCGTAAGCTTAACATCATGAAGAAAAGAGCGGTCAAAATTGACCGCTCTTTTTTATGTTTAAATGAACAGAAATAAAAAAGGCTGAAGTAAATCAGCCTTAAAGATCTTATTGGTTAAAGGTATTACATACAGAAGGGTTGGCACTTTGTAAGCCTTTTCTGAACCATTCTAGACGCTGTGCAGATGTGCCGTGAGTGAAACTATCAGGCACCACATAACCTTGGCTGCGTTTTTGTAAACGGTCATCGCCCACAGCTTCTGCTGCATTAAACGCTTTTTCTTCATCACCACGTTCAAATAAACCACTTTTTACCGCTTGGCTCGCCCAAACACCGGCGAAACAGTCAGCTTGAAGTTCTAATTGAACAGAAAGTTGATTTGCCGTTTTACGATCGCTGCTTTGTTGTGCGCGATTCACTTGTGGCAGAATACCAAGCATATTTTGCACGTGGTGACCGACTTCGTGTGCAATTACATAAGCAAAGGCTGAATCGCCTGCTGCACCCAGTTTATTTTTCATTTCATTATAGAATGATAAATCAAGATAAACTTTACGATCGCTTGGGCAGTAGAATGGGCCCATTGCAGATTGACCGGTACCACAAGCAGTTGGCGTTACACCATTGTAAAGCACCATGGTTGGCTCGCTATAGGTTTTACCCATTTGTCTAAAATATTGTCCCCAAACGGTTTCAGTATCCGCTAATACAACTTTAGAAAGACTCGCAAGCTGCTGTTCTTCTTGGGTTTCTAATCGTTGAGAGCTTTGTCCAGAAAAATCCGGTGTGCCCACTAAGCCTGAAAGATCCACGCCATAATAAGCACCAACTAATAAGATAATAATACCGAAAATACCAGTTCCTCTTCCGCCACCGAAGTTACCGCCGCCAGAGCCACGTCTATCTTCAATATTTGAGCTTTCTTTACGACCTTGCCAACGCATAATTTGTCCTTTCTGAGTGAGTAAATTTAAAATCGGCGTATTCTATCAAAGTGCGGTCAATTTTAGATCGGTTTTCTTGAAATATTTACATAGCTTTACACTCTGGTTTATAGACTTCTTAAGGGAATTTCAGTATCGTAATAATCCCTTAAACAAACATACAAAAGGAACTTTAAAATGGGTTTATTTGATTTTGTCAGTGACATTGGTAAGAAAGTTTTCTCTAAAGAAGAAGAGGCGTCTAAAGCAGTGACTCAACACATCGCAGAAGACAATCCAGGCGTGGAAAACTTATCTGTTACCGTTGAAAATGGTGTAGCAAATATCCAAGGTGTAGCATCAACTGCAGCAGCATTAGAAAAAGCAGTATTAATGGCGGGTAACATTCAAGGTATCCACTCAGTAACAAGCGATGCAAGCATCAATAACGGTGAGACCTTAAGCAGTGATGATACATTCTATGTAATCCAAAAAGGTGACACCTTGTGGAAAATTGCTGAGAAAGCTTACGGAAATGGCGCGAAATATACCGCTATCGTTGAAGCGAACAAAGAAGTAATTAAAGACGCGGATAAGATTTTCCCAGGTCAAAAAATTCGTTTACCAAAAGGTTTATAATTCGATAAAAAGTGCGGTTATTTTTGACCGCACTTTTTTCTTTATCAAAAATTGTTGATAAATTGTGCAATTTTAGCGGGTTTTCTATTGAATTTTCTGGTTTCTATCGACTGTTTGATTTTCTTTCGTTATAATTTGGCGGTTTTTTATTTTTACAAACAATAACGTGTTCGGTGTGGTTTTTACCGAGTGCAACATTAATTGAGGTTACAAATGTCATTAAATATTGAAACAACTCAAGGTTTAGAGCGTCGTGTGACGATCACCGTTCCAGCTGAAGCTGTAGAAAAAGCAACTCGTGAAGAATTCAAACGTGCAGCAAAAAATGTACGTGTTGATGGTTTCCGTAAAGGTCACGTGCCAGCGCACATCATTGAACAACGTTTTGGCGCATCAATCCGTCAAGATGTATTAAACGATTTATTACCACGTCATTTCTTTGATGCAGTAATCGCTGAGAAAATCAACATCGCAGGTCGTCCAACTTTCGCTATCGAAACGTTCGAACCTGGTAAAGATTTATCATTCACTGCAACTTTCGAAGTGTACCCTGAAGTTGAATTAAAAGGCTTAGAAAACATCAAAGTTGAGAAACCAACTGTTGAAATCACTGAAGCTGATATCGATAAAATGATCGATGTATTACGTAAACAACAAGCGACTTGGGCTGAAAGCAAAGCTACAGCGAAAGCAGATTCACGCGTAACAATCGACTTCGTTGGTTCAGTAGATGGCGAAGAATTCGAAGGCGGTAAAGCAACTGATTTCGTTCTATTCATGGGCCAAGGTCGTATGATCCCTGGTTTTGAAGAGGGCATTGTAGGCCACAAAGCAGGCGAACAATTCGATATCAATGTGACTTTCCCAGCTGAATACCATTCTGAAAACTTAAAAGGTAAAGATGCAAAATTTGCGATCACCTTGAAAAAAGTAGAAGAAATGGAATTACCAGAATTAACAGATGAGTTCGTTGCTAAATTTGGTCCAAACACCAAAACTGTGGCAGATTTACGTGCAGAAATCCGTAAAAACATGGAACGTGAATTGAAAAACGCATTAGTTTCTCGCGTTAAACAACAAGTCATCAACGGTTTAATCGAACAAAACCCAATTGATGTTCCAGCTTCTGCAGTAGAAGAAGAAATCAATGTGTTACGTAACCAAGCAGCACAACGCTTCGGTGGCAATGCACAACAAGCGGCACAATTACCACGTGAATTATTTGAAGCTGATGCAAAACGTCGTGTTCAAGTCGGTTTATTATTCTCTGAAGTGATCAAATCAAACGAATTGAAAGCGGATGAAGAACGTGCGAAAGCAATGATCGCGGATATCGCTTCTGCTTACGAACAACCAGCTGAAGTAGTTGAATATTACAGCAAAAATGAAGAGTTAATGAACAACATTCGCAATGTAGTATTAGAAGAACAAGCAGTTGATGCCGTTCTTGCTAAAGCTCAAGTGACTGAAAAAGCGTCTTCATTTGATGAGATCATGAATCCACAAGCATAATAATTGATAGAACGTGAATTAAATTCACAGGTATATCATCGAAAAGTGCGGTCGTTTTTTTCAATGAAAAGCGACCGCATTTTGTTTTTACTGATTTTCGGGTAGAATATTGCCCGATTTTTTAGCACATATTTAGGGGCAAAAATGAGTGTAATTCCTATGGTTGTCGAACAAACCTCTCGTGGTGAACGTTCGTACGACATTTATTCCCGCCTATTAAAAGAGCGCGTGATCTTCTTGAATGGTGAAGTAGAAGATCATATGGCAAATTTGATCGTGGCGCAGCTACTTTTCTTAGAATCAGAAGATCCGAAAAAAGACATCAATATTTATATTAATTCACCGGGCGGTTCAGTGACTGCGGGTATGGCGATTTACGATACCATGCAATTTATTAAACCGGATGTGCGTACTCTTTGCATTGGTCAAGCTTGCTCAATGGGCGCATTTTTACTTGCAGGAGGTGCAGCAGGAAAACGAGCTGCATTACCGAATGCACGAGTGATGATTCACCAACCGTTAGGTGGTTTCCGTGGACAAGCATCAGATATTCAGATCCACGCACAAGAAATTTTAAAAATTAAACAAACCTTAAACGAGCGTCTTGCTTTCCATACAGGTCAAAGCATCGAACGTATCGAAAAAGACACCGATCGTGACAACTTTATGTCGGCAGAAGAAGCAAAAGCTTACGGCTTAGTGGACGATGTGTTGATTAAACGTTAAGGATTTAACATGACAACAAATGATAACGATCTTCACTGTTCTTTCTGCGGAAGAGAGAAAAGTGAAGTAGGTAAATTAATTGCGGGTACAGATGGTTATATTTGTAACGAGTGTATCGAGCTTTGCCACAGTATGTTGGAAGACAGTGGAGAAATCGAAACACCTAGCGAACTGGCAGTTGAAGAAAAATTACCAACCCCACACGAAATTCGCGCTCACTTAGATGATTATGTAATTGGGCAAGATTATGCGAAAAAGGTCTTATCAGTGGCGGTGTACAATCACTATAAACGCTTGCGCACGAACCACCAAAGCAATGATGTGGAATTAGGTAAAAGTAACATCTTGTTAATTGGTCCAACAGGTAGCGGTAAAACCTTATTAGCTCAAACCTTGGCGCGTCGTTTAAATGTACCTTTTGCTATGGCTGATGCGACGACGTTAACTGAAGCCGGTTATGTGGGCGAAGACGTGGAAAATGTTCTGCAAAAATTATTGCAAAACTGCGATTACGATACAGAAAAAGCAGAGCAGGGCATTATCTATATTGATGAAATTGATAAAATTAGCCGTAAATCAGAAGGCGCATCTATTACTCGAGATGTGTCTGGTGAAGGTGTGCAACAAGCCTTGTTGAAATTAATTGAAGGCACTATTGCGTCTGTACCACCACAAGGTGGACGTAAACATCCTCAACAAGAAATGTTGAAAGTGGACACCTCAAAAATCCTCTTTATTTGTGGTGGGGCATTTGCTGGCTTAGATAAAATCATCGGTAAGCGTACACAAACTGATACCGGAATTGGTTTTGATGCGAAAGTAGAGAAGGAAGAAGACAAAGAAAATCTTTCTGAATTATTCCGTCAAGTTGAGCCGGATGATTTAATGAAATTTGGTTTGATTCCAGAATTTATTGGTCGTCTTCCAATGATTGCGCCATTAAGCGAATTAGATGAAGAAGCGTTGATTCAGATCCTTACTCAACCGAAAAATGCACTGACCAAACAATATCAAGCATTATTTGGCTTAGAAGACGTGGAACTTGAATTCACCCCAGAAGCATTGAAAGCGATGGCGAAAAAAGCCCTTGAACGTAAAACTGGTGCACGTGGTTTACGATCAATCGTTGAGGCTGTATTGTTAGATACGATGTATGATTTACCTTCAATCGAAAACTTGCAAAAAGTGATTGTGGATGAAGAAACCATCGTTGATAACAAACCACCAAAACTTGAATATAAAAATTAACAAAAAGTGCGGTTGTTTTTTCTAACATTTTTCATAGGCAATTCTGAAAGAAAATGCTACAATCGCACGTTCTGAAATTAATCTAAAAATTATTTATCCCTTATTTTATACGGATTCAATTATGGCAACTGAAATTGTTGAGAAAAAGAAACACGACCAAGAACAAGTTGTAGAAGGAAAATCAAAAGGCTTAAACACGCTTCTTTGGATTCTTTCTGTGGCATTTTTTACCGCAGCAGCAATTGGTAACGTTTATTTTAAAGAAGCCTTTTCTTTACCTGTGCGTGTAGTTGGCGTAGTTGTCGCCTTATTAATTGCCTTTGGTTTCGCTGCAATTACCAACCAAGGTACAAAAGCTCGTACATTCTTTAGCGAAGCAAAAGTTGAAGGTCGTAAAGTGGTATGGCCAACTCGTGCAGAAACACGTCAAACAACTTTAATCGTTATTGCGGTAACCGTGCTTACCTCTTTATTCTTCTGGGCAATTGATTCAATTATCATTGCATTGATTAACTTCTTAACTGATTTGAGATTCTAAAATGAGCGAAACTGAAAACGTATCCAAAAAACGTTGGTATGTATTGCAAGCATTCTCAGGCTTTGAGAGTCGTGTTGCAATCACATTGCGTGAATATATCAAACAACAACAAATGGAAGATCAGTTTGGCGAAGTGTTAGTGCCGACTGAAGAAGTCGTTGAAAACGTAGCAGGTAAACGTCGTAAAAGCGAACGTAAATTCTTCCCTGGCTATGTATTAGTTGAAATGGCAATGAATGATGACACATGGCACTTAGTGAAAAGCGTACCACGTGTAATGGGCTTTATCGGTGGTACACCAGATAAGCCAGCACCAATTTCTAAACGTGAAGCAGATTTAATTTTAAATCGTTTAGAGCAAAGTGCTGAAAAACCACGTCATCGTAAAGAATATCAACCAGGCGAAGAAGTGCGTGTGACAGAAGGTCCATTTGCTGACTTTAATGGTACGGTTGAAGAAGTAGATTATGAAAAAGGCCGCTTAAAAGTATCAGTATCGATCTTCGGTCGTGCAACACCAGTTGAGCTTGAATTTGGTCAAGTGGAAAAAACACGTTAATTTCCCTTTTCCAAAACAAGAGATTTAATGACCGCACTTAAACAATAAAGTGCGGTTGTTTTTCGAGTAGTTTTTCTACTTGAAATTTCAAGGCTGATTAATTAAAATACAGCCTTTCATTAACAGGGGAGCCGATTTCGGCGTTATCACCCATTTAGAGGAAACTAAAAAATGGCAAAAAAAGTCCAAGCATACGTTAAGTTGCAAGTTGCAGCTGGTATGGCAAACCCATCACCACCAGTTGGTCCTGCATTAGGTCAACAAGGTGTGAACATCATGGAATTCTGTAAAGCATTCAACGCTCGTACTGAGAGCATTGAAAAAGGTTTACCAATTCCGGTTGTTATCACTGTATATGCAGACCGTTCATTCACTTTCATTACTAAAACTCCACCAGCAGCAGTATTATTGAAAAAAGCTGCAGGTATCAAATCTGGTTCTGGTAAACCGAACAAAGATAAAGTGGGTAAAGTAACTTTAGATCAAGTTCGTCAAATCGCTGAAACTAAAGCAGCAGATATGACTGGCGCGACTATCGAAACCAAAATGAAATCAATTGCTGGTACTGCTCGCTCTATGGGCTTAGTGGTGGAGGAATAATACGATGGCTAAATTGACTAAAAAAATGAAAGCAATCAAAGCTGGCGTAGATTCTACTAAAGCATACGAAATCAACGAAGCGATCGCAGTATTAAAACAATTCGCAACCGCTAAATTCGTTGAAAGTGTTGACGTTGCAGTAAACTTAGGTATCGATCCTCGTAAATCTGACCAAAACGTTCGTGGTGCAACTGTATTACCACACGGTACTGGTCGTGAAGTACGCGTAGCTGTGTTCACTCAAGGTGCTAACGCAGATGCAGCTAAAGCAGCTGGTGCTGATTTAGTAGGTATGGAAGATTTAGCAGAGCAAATCAAAAAAGGCGAAATGAACTTTGATGTTGTTATCGCTTCTCCTGATGCAATGCGTGTTGTTGGTCAATTAGGTCAAGTATTGGGCCCACGTGGTTTAATGCCAAACCCTAAAGTTGGTACCGTAACACCAAACGTTGCTGAAGCAGTTAAAAATGCTAAATCTGGTCAGATCCGTTATCGTAATGATAAAAACGGTATCATCCACACCACTATCGGTAAAGCAAACTTCTCTGAAGTTCAATTAAAAGAAAACCTTCAAGCATTATTGGCTGCTTTAAACAAAGCAAAACCAACTACTGCAAAAGGTATCTTTATCAAGAAAGTAAGCATCTCTACAACTATGGGTGCTGGTGTGGCTGTTGATCAAGCTTCACTATAATTAAGCGTTAAAACTTAATTCAAATTAACCGCACTTTGGGTAACTAAAGTGCGGTTATTTTTTACATGCTTTTCAATCAGTGAAATGTTGAGAATATAAAAAGAGCGGTCAAATTCAAAATACAATGAAATTTGACCGCTCTTTTTTATGAGAGATTACTTCGCTAAAGCGAAAATGGCTTCAATAGCTTCTTTAGTATACGTTTTTTCCACTTTCGCTCTGATTGCAGTTTGAGCCGCATTTTCAATAATTTCGGCTAAGGTTTCATCATCAACACCAAGTTGTTCAAGACGAGTTGGTGTACCGATTTTATCAAACCAAGCTTTTAAGGCTTGAATACCATCTTCAGCCTTATCTAAACCAAATATTTCTTTAGCAAAGCGTTTGAATTGAGCAGGTCTTTGAGATTGATACCATTGCATCCACGCAGGCATAATCACGGAAAGGCCCGCGCCATGCGGCACATCTGAAATCGCACTCATGGAATGCTCAATCATATGATTTGGGAAACCATAAGGTGAGATACCTAAATGCGTTAAACCATTTAACGCAAGTGTAGCCGCCCAGGCAAATTCACCACGTGCATTGAGATCTTGTGGATTATTGAGCAAGATTTCAGTCGTACGAATAACGGTTTTAATATTGCTTTCTACTAAGAAATCAATAATTTCAGGGCGATATTCCGCCGTGAAATAGGCTTCAATCGAATGAGCGATGATATCTGCAGCAGAATACACTAAATAATCACGACTAACGGTCGCTTGTAATTTCGGATTAATGACTGATACTTTCGGAAATAAATAATTGCTGTGAATTGAATATTTTTGCTGCGTTTCTTCGTTAGTAATGACTGAGCCCCAGTTCATTTCACTGCCTGTTGCTGCAAGGGTGATCACATCGAAAATCATCAATGCTTTTTGAACTGGTGTGCCTTTAAAGAAGTCCCAAGTATCGCCGTCATAGCATGCACCAGCTGCGATCGCTTTCGCACTATCAAGGCAAGAGCCACCACCGATACTCAACACGCTGTCAGCTCCAAAGTCTTTCGCCATTGCAACAGCTTCACGAACTTTGCTGATTGTCGGGTTGCTTTTTACGCCACCACATTCAATGTATTCAATGCCATGCTCACGCAAACTTTTTGCCACATCTTCAAATAAACCGGATTGTTTGACACGCTCACTGCCATAGATAATTAAGGCCTTTTTTGCACCGTATTCGTGCATATAATTACCCATCTCCTTTTCTTTATCGAGGCCAAATTCAATGCGAGTAGGGTTTTGAAAACTAAATGGATACATATTTATCTCCTTATTATCTGTTAAGTGCGGTCAATTTTGGCGTAGTTTTTATTCCACAAAATAGTGCGGAATGAAGTGGCTATCATTGCCAGTAACTGGGGTAAAATCTTCTCTTAATCCAATGCCACAAGCCACATCACCCACTACCCAAGAACCAATCATAGGGTACATACCATCAAAATTTGGCAGTTCAAATTTTTGTTGATAGATGTAACCTGCTTGATCGTAAAAGGCAGAATGTTCGCTACCTTTGGCGGCAAATTCTAGACCATTACGTTTTTCATAGTAAGAAACATTGGCGCCTTCACGGCCTAAGGTTGGTTTTTTCACCCATATTGATTGGCGATCTGTAATATCATGCTTGCTAAAGTAAGCGGGTAGTAATAATGGATGATTTGGATGTTTTTGCCATAATTTCGCTAATAGCACTTTATTGCTTAATAGTAATTTCCACGCCGGTTCAATAAAGGTGGTGGATGAATTAAGCATGTGTGGTGCATATTCTGTCGTGGTCATCCATTCAAGCGGATAGAGCTTAAATAAACAATCAATAGGCTGATTATTCAGATCGAGGAATTGCTGACTGTCTTTATCGTAGCCCACATCTTCAATAGCGAGCTGATGAATATGCCAACCTGCGTTGTAAGCCACATCCGCCAAGTAATCAATATTGCCCCAATCTTCACGGCCTGCTTCTTGCATGGCACTAAAATGGAAATCTTTTAATCCAGTTTGCTGTTGAATAAACTGAAAGCGATTAAGCAATTCTTCGTGAATCCAATTGAATTGGTCACGATGCGCTAAGCCTTCAATTTGCTCTAACCATTGCCATTGCACCACAGCCGCTTCAAGCAGGGAAGTAGGGGTGTCGGCATTGTATTCAAACATTTTCAGGTTTTCACCGCCATAACCAAAATCAAAACGGCCATATAAGTGCGGTACGTTTTTAGCCCATGTTTGTTCAATCAGATTTTTCTGTAAATCGGTGAAGCGATAATGGGCATAATCACCTTGTTTAATTTCATCGGCAACAAAGTCCATACACATCGCGTGCAATTCGTTGGTGGCGTCTTCAATACGATCGATTTCCGCTAGGGTAAATTCATATGCTACATTGTCCGACCAATAATGCGAACAATCAGAGGAAGGCAGATTATAGTAATCAAAGCCCACATCTAATAATTGTTGCACCATATTAGGACGAGTAGGAAAGCCCGTGATTCGTTTCATATTTAACCACCTGAGCTACGGCTGCTGCTTGAGCTAGAGCTTTTAAAGCCACCGCGTGAAACCGGTTTGCTGTAAGTGCTGCCTGCATTACCTTTAACTAATACAGGCTTACCGACAGAACGATTAGTTTGCGGTTGAATAACTTGACCCGTTGGCATTGAGACGGCACGATTGCTTGGATTGTAGCTAGGGCCTAAAAATGAACCCATCGTACGCGCGATCATATAACCCATTGCGGCGCCTGCAATCGCACTGCCCATACTACCGTGTCCTTCTCCTGTTGCAGAGCTCGTGTGGCCTGTTCCCTCAGAACCGTTTGAATTGCTAGAGTGAGTTGCACCATCAGGATTTAAGGTTTGTTTGACAGTCTGATTGTCTTCTGACCATTCACTATTATTGCTTGGACGTGTATTTAAATTGCCCGAGAGAGAGGAACCAGATCCAGCATGTGCAGTTGTACCGCTGTTATTTTCATTAGATTGGTCAGCTTCGCATAATTCGATTTTTTGCCAATCGGCTAAACAATCCTCAAGACTGTTATAAACATCACGTTGAACTTGCTCTTCTGAGCAGCCGCCCAATAAAGCCACAATGGAAAGGCTGACGAGAACTTGATTTTTCTTTTTCATCATAGGGTTAAAGTGTTAATAATTCAGTTAAATGATTGATTTCTAATGTAGGCAAAACACTTGCTTCAGTAAATGAATTGAGGTTTTTGCCCGATAAATTAATCCATACAGCTTGGCAGCCAGCTTGAATAGCGCCTTGAACATCCGTGGTTAAGTTGTCACCGATGTGTAAAATTTCACTTGGTTTTACGCCAAAATAATGGGCGGTTTGGTGGAACAAATCTTGATGAGGTTTCGCTCTGCCTTGCTCTCCACCACGTAAGTTCAGCTGAAAGTGTTCAAACCCAATACGTGTTGCAACCACATTACCATTGGTTATCACGCTCAATAGGTAACGCTCTTTAAGTTGGTTTAATACTTCAATGCTTTCAGTGGGCACATCGATTTTGTGTCGCCATTCAATAAATTCTTCCATCGCGAGGGCCAAAGTGCGGTCAATTTCAACCGCACTTTTACCATGATGCGCAAGTAAGTTGCGTAACGTTTCGACACGCCAGGCAATCACATCTTCAGCAATCAAGGGATCTTTCTCCGCCAGTTGCCATTTACATTCTCGCCAATATTCTGAGGTAAGATCGCTCAGTTGTGCGTGTTCTTGCACACATTGAAGAAAGCGTTCTTCGGCCAAACGGATGACATCACTGTTATCGTAAAGGGTATCATCAAGATCAAAACTCATGACTTTGAAAGGCTGAAGACTGCGGTAAAATCGCATAGTAAATCCTATTTAATGGTATTCACACCAAGCCATGCGATCGCACGTTCATTGGTAATTTCTTCGTGTGTCCACATGCTCATTAAGTCAGGCTGAGGATGCTTGTTGGTGTTATAGCCGATCAAATGAGCAAAATCAAATACAGCGTGTGGATAGCCGTTAATAAGCAATAAGGCTAAATAACCACTCTCATCCCAGCAGATTTCTAATTTACGGGCTTCATGATGATTGCGAGTGTTATCAACGTTATAAACGTGTAAGGAATCGACAATCGGTTGTGCGTTTTGACGCATATCTAACGCATAAAAATAGCCAGTTTCGCCGTCATCTTCAAACATCACTGCCAGATGATCGTGCACAGTCGAGTGTGTGCCGACTTGCTTTGGTTGACCGAGAAATAGTTGATCTTCGAGGGTTAAATGTAACATGGTATTTCCTAATCAAATTGTGTAGTCCAGTGACTACTATGGTGTGCCTGAAAGCAAAGTTCAACCTGTGCGGGCGTATTTTTTTCTTCATTCATTGGTGGCAGTTCATTTAATGCAAAATAGGCAGATTGAACGGTTTCACTATTTGGTTGAAATTCACCACTTAATGGTTCGCACATGACGAAGGTTTTGAGTACAGGATGCGCAAAAGGCGGAAAATTGCGTTTATGTTGTTCGTGAATAGCAATAATGAAAGTCGGTTCAACATTAAGCCCCGCTTCTTCGCGTACTTCTTTAATCGTATTACTATGAATGGTTTCTAGCACATCTATCCAGCCGCCAGGCAGTGACCAAAGCCCATCATTTTCTTGTACTAATAAAATTTTATCATCTTTGAAAATAGCTGCGCGCGAATCGATTTTAGGGGTTTGATAACCAGCCCCATTGCAGAAAAACGATTTGACAGTTTCTTTGGATATTGCTGTTTTATAAGCGAGCATTTCAGCAGACAAATCCCGCAAACGTTCATAGCGCTCAATATCATAGATATTTTTGCAATAAGTTAGCCCGTTTTGTGCAATGCTTTGGATTTCGATCGCCCAAGATAGCCAAGGTTCAGTAAGAAGTGAATCAGATTGTGTCTTCATAAAAACACCTTAAAAAAACACCGCACTTTTGTGCAAAGTGCGGTGAGATTTTACAGTAAATTCAGCGTGAATTACGCTTGACCTTTAA
>CAUUXN010000009.1:0-25747 GCA_963548985.1 uncultured Haemophilus sp.
TTGAGCAAAACGGTATCGTGTTTATTGATGAGATCGACAAGATCTGTAAAAAAGGTGAATACAGTGGCGCAGATGTTTCTCGTGAAGGTGTGCAACGTGACTTATTGCCATTAGTGGAAGGTTCAACAGTTAATACGAAACACGGGATGGTGAAAACCGATCATATTCTCTTTATTGCATCAGGTGCATTCCAAGTGGCGCGTCCATCGGATTTAATCCCAGAATTGCAAGGTCGTTTACCGATTCGTGTCGAATTGTCTGCATTAACGGCAGAGGATTTTGAGCGTATTCTAACTGAGCCAAATGCCTCTTTAACAGAACAATATAAAGCGCTTATGGCGACAGAAGGCGTGAGCATTGAATTTACACAAGATGCCATTAAGAAAATTGCTGAAGCTGCTTTCCGTGTGAATGAGAAAACAGAGAATATCGGTGCAAGACGTTTACATACCGTTATGGAGCGTTTAATGGATAAAATCTCATTTGATGCGAGCGATATGAACGGACAAACCGTGAATATTGATGCGGCCTATGTGATTGAGGCATTAGGCGAAGTGATCGAGAATGAAGATTTAAGTCGATTCATTCTGTAATGAAAGTTTAGATAAAGAAAAAGTGCGGTTAAAAATAACCGCACTTTTTTTATCTCTTAAATGAAGATTAGTGACCGCCACAACCACAGCCGCCATGACCGTGTCCGTGATCATGATCGTGTTTATGACCACCGCCACAGCAACCGCCGTGTCCATGATCGTGATCATGGTGGTGATGACCGTGACTGCCGCAACCACAACTGTGACCATCTTCGTCATCATGATGGTGGTGATCATGTGCGCCATGTACGTGACCGTGAGCAATTTCTTCTAATGTTGCTTCACGAGTACCAACAACTTCCACAGTGAAGTGTAATTCTTGACCCGCTAACATGTGGTTACCATCAACTACCACTTCATCGCCATCCACTTCTGTGATCACAACAGGAACTGGACCAATATCTGTGTCAGCTAAGAAACGCATACCAACAACGACTTCATCTACGCCTTGGAATACATCTTTTGGTACACGTTGAACCATGTTTTCATTGTATTCGCCGTAGCCTTCTTCAGGTTGAACACGCACTTCAAATTTGTCGCCAACTTCTTTACCTTCTAAGGCATTTTCAAGACCAATGATTAAGTTATTGTGGCCTTGTAAATATTCTAATGGTTGATTTGCTGGTGCTTCATCAACTAATACACCGTCTTGAGTACGTACTTGGTAAGCGATACTCACAACCGTATTTTTTGCTATTTTCATAGTGTTTTCCTTATTAAAAAAATCGTCATTCATTGTATAGAAAATTATTCTTTAAGCAATGCAATTCGCGCATTCACACTGACTTTAATTTTCTCTTTGCCACTTTGAGTGTAAGTTTCATCTTTTTCATCTGAGTAAGAGAAACTTTTTGCCATCATTGCCCCTGCAGCATAAGGGCGGAAATCATTCGCGGAATCATTGGCAGAAGACACGTCAAGGCTTTGGGTGTGATAACCTTTCATCTGCAAAGATTCTTGAATTAATAGGGCTTTATCTTTAACTTTTGCTAAAGCCTCTTTGGTTAATTCATTTTCTAAACTACTTAATTTCTCACGTGAAACAGAGGCACTTACGCGATCAATGGCTAATACGCCATCTAATTCATGTACTAAGGTTGATAACGCTTGAGAATCTTTACTTTCCAAAGTTAATTCTGCACGCGCAATCCAACCTTGCTGTTTGCCTTTATTGTCATAGCGAATCCATGTGTTACGAGAATTGTCTTTAATTTCAACCGCACTTTGTGCTTTTGCTAGCTCAATGGCTTTATTCATTTTTTCTGCCATGGTTTTATTGAGCGCGGATAAATCATTGCCTTCCGCTTGGTAAAAAAGGGAGACTTGCAATAAATCGCGTTCTACCTCTTTTTCAGCTTCAACACTAAAGCTGACATCCGTTGGCTGATGAGATACGGGCTCTGCTGCAAAAGAAGTGATAGGCAAGGCAAGTAATGCTAAAGAAAGCGCTTTGAGTTTCATTTTTTCATTCCTATTTGGGTAAGATAAAAATTAAGGGCGGTTTAACACGCCCTTTGTTATTATTAATGTAAACGTTCGTTGTCGTCTTCGACATCTTCATCGTCAAAAAATTCGCCGTCATCGCCGTATTCATCATCTTCCGCATTCGGATCTTCAAAATACGTGCCCCAGCCATCATAAATGCCTTTGTATTTTTCCACTAATGGTAAAATTTCTTTTTGTTGTGCATCGATAATTTCGGGCTTTAATTCTACTTCACTGATGATGTCAAAGCAGAAAATCACCTTGCCACTTTCATCTTCAAATTCTTCCGCTTCTGACACTTCATAGCCTGCTTTGAAAGCATCTACGGCAATTTTTTCTAAAGTATCAAAATCATAATGGGCGATGTGATGTTCGATAATATAAAGCGCATCCGGATCGCTGCCGTCATTTAATAAATCTGTAATGATTTCACGGGTTTCTTCTTGAAGTTCGTTAAAGTTCGTCATAAGGCATTCCTTTTGTCAGAAAAAGTGCGGTCATTGTAGGGGATAAAGATGAAAATGTCGCTAAAAATTTATGCTCATTTCAGTTTGCCTTGACGGGGAGGAAAGGTTAAAATTCTGCGCGAATAAATTGTGCTTAACATGCCCAGCTGATCACGCTATTTATTGCAGCGAAAAAAGTTGGGCTTTCTTATTTTAGAACGAAAAAAATGGTCAAACATCTCCCTTATTTCACCTTAAAAACACCACCAAAAACGACCGCACTTTTAAAGCAAGCGTTCGCTGATTTTATTGTTAGAGAAGATCTTGGCTATGAAATGTCAGGTGAAGGCGAATTTGTAGCGGTAAAAATCCGTAAAACGGATTGCAATACATTGTTTGTGGGTGAAAAACTTGCCAAGTTCGCAGGCATTTCTGATCGAAATATGGGGTATGCAGGTTTGAAAGATCGTCATGGCATTACAGAGCAATGGTTTTGTTTGCAAATGCCGGGTAAGGAAACGCCAGATTTTAGCCAATTTCAGTTGGAAGGCGTCGAGATTTTAGACGTTACTCGCCACAATCGTAAAATTCGTACCGGTAGTCTTCAAGGAAATACCTTCGAGATTTTATTGCGTGGTGCAAAAGAAAGTGATGAGTTAAACGAACGCTTAAATTTTGTGGCGAAATACGGTTTCCCTAACTACTTCACTGAACAACGTTTTGGGCGTGATGGTCATAATCTGACTCAAGCGATTCGTTGGGCGAAAGGGGAGATTAAGGTCAAAGATCGTAAAAAACGCAGTTTTTATCTTTCAGCAGCTCGCAGCGAAATTTTTAATTTAGTTGTAGCAGAACGAATTGAACAAAATGTGGCAGATCAGGTTCTAAGAGACGATATTGTGCAATTAAACGGATCGCACAGTTGGTTTAAGGCTGATGAAAATGAAGATTTAGTGGTCTTACAGCAACGTTTGAACGAACAAGATATTTTGCTCACTGCACCTTTAATTGGCGAAGAAAATTTATCTGCAAGTGCGGTCGAAAATAAAGTCGTTTTGGAACATCAGATTTTCCAAGAATTAATGAAACAAGAACGAATGAAAGCTGCTCGCCGCCCTTTATTAATGCAGGCAAAAGATTTCCATTGGACGTTTGTTGAAGAAGGATTGAAACTCTCATTTTATTTGCCGGCGGGGAGCTATGCCACTGCATTGGTGCGAGAGTTAGTGAATATTAAGGAAGAAGAATAATGCGAATTTTAGTCAGCAATGATGACGGTTTTCATGCCGAAGGGATTCAAGTTTTAGCAAAAGAATTACGCAAAATTGCCGATGTGGTGATCGTTGCGCCCGATCGTAATCGTAGCGCGGCATCAAGCTCATTAACGCTTGTTGAGCCACTTCGCCCGCGTCATTTAGACAGTGGTGATTATTGCGTGAATGGCACACCGGCTGATTGTGTGCATTTGGCACTAAACGGTTTTTTATCTGGACAAGTGGATCTTGTCGTATCAGGCATTAACGCGGGTTGCAATATGGGGGATGATACGATTTATTCAGGTACTTTGGCTGCAGCATTGGAAGGCCGACATTTAGGGTTGCCAGCTATTGCGGTATCTTTAGATGGTCGTTTGCATTATGAAACAGCGGCTCGTGTAGTGTGTGATTTAATTCCGAAATTACATCCTCAATTATTGAATAAACGCGAAGTGATCAATATCAATGTGCCAGATTTGCCTTACGAAGAGCTTAAAGGCATCAAAGTCTGTCATTTAGGTTATCGCTCATCCGCTGCAGAAGTGATTAAACAAGAAGATCCTCGTGGCGAAAATATTTATTGGATTGGCCCGTCAGGCTTGCCAGAATATGATGGTGAAGGTACAGATTTCCATGCGGTAAAAAATGGTTATGTCGCCATTACGCCAATTCAAGCCGATCTTACGGCTCATCAGTCAATTGCTGCTTTACAAGATTGGCTGGAAAGTGAATAATGTGCCGTTTTGAAACGAAATTTCCCTATTGAAGCAATAAAGGATAAGTGAATGAATATTTTTGGTGCGATGTATGATAAAACAATGCAATGGTCAAAACATCGCTTTGCCGTGTTTTGGTTATCCTTTGTGAGTTTTATTGAGGCCATTTTCTTTCCAATTCCACCCGATGTAATGTTGATTCCAATGTCAATGTCAAAGCCAAAAAGTGCGTTTCGTTTTGCACTTTATACCACGATTGCTTCGGTTGTCGGTGGAATGATTGGTTATGCTATTGGTTACTATGCCTTTGATTGGGTGCAAGGTTATATTCAACAATGGGGCTACCAAGCTGCTTGGGAACAGGCCATGGCGTGGTTTAAAGAATGGGGCGTGTTAGTGGTCTTTGTTGCCGGTTTTAGTCCTATTCCTTATAAAGTTTTCACCATTTGTGCCGGTGTGATGCAAATGGCGTTTATTCCATTTGTGATTACCGCATTTGTATCGCGTTTTGCTCGTTTTATTTTAGTCGCAAAACTGGCCGCATGGGGCGGGGAGAAATTCGCCGCGAAATTACGTAAATCTATTGAAATCATTGGTTGGAGTGTGGTTGCTCTGGCTGTGATTGCTTATCTTATTTTAAAATAACAGGATGACCTTTTTTATGAATAAATTACTCTTAATTATCTCGAGTGCATTGCTGATCTCAGCTTGTACAGGAGAACCACAAAAACAAGATCCCGATGCATTACCTAATGGTATTATGCAACCCGTAGAGGGAACGGGAGCGGTTGCCGGTGGTAGCTTTATGCCGGAAATTGAAAAGAACTCGATGCCAAATCAAATGAAATAAATTTAATGTTAAAGGAAGAATAAATGAAAAAATCGTTTTTATTGCTCCCTGTGAGTATCGCTATTTTAACGGCGTGTAGTTCAAATAGCCCTGCGCCAATTGAAAATGTAGATGGCACACTTTCTCCGGGTGTAATGCAGCCTGTTGATAATAATTCGAGCGGTACATGGCAGCCAGAAATCCAACAAAATACGATGCCAAATACCATGGGCAATAGCGTGCCAACGGGAACTCAAACACCACAACCAAGTTTCCAACCAACTTATCAACCGGTTCAACAACCTGCTGCAGCACAGCCTAAACCAACGCCAGCTCCAGCACCGGTTCAACCACAGACTAAAACAGTAACCAAAACGGTTTCTGATTGCACCAGCTCTGGCGCAATCAATGTGCCGCGTAATCCAAATACCAATGCGCCGGATTACAGCCAAATTCAAAAAGGTTCATACAAAGGAAATACCTATAAAGTAAATAAAGGCGATACCATGTTCTTAATCGCTTACTTAACCGGTATGGATGTAAAAGATTTAGCGAGCATGAACAATATGAAAGAGCCTTATAGCTTAAGTGTGGGCCAAACGTTAAAAATTTCAAATTGTTCAACTAAAACGGTTACCACGACTGTACCAGTGAAAACGACGGCACCAACTGCACCAACAGCTCCAGCTGAACCAGAAGTGACTTATACACCAGGTGCGAATGGTACTCAAATTGGCTCTGATGGTACGGTAATTGGTCCAATTAAAGCTGGTGTCGCAACTGGTGGTACATCAACCCCAGCGTTTACCAACAATACACCGAGTACGCCAGTGACAACGACGACAACACAAGTGGAAACTACAAACAATACACCAGTTAATGCGAACGTTGTGGCACCAGTGGCATCGAATGTGGCATGGCAATGGCCAACCCAAGGCAATGTGATCCAAGGCTTCTCTAATACCGATGGAGGTAACAAAGGGATCGATATCAGCGGTTCTCGCGGACAAGCGGTTAAAGCTGCCGCGAGCGGTCGTGTTGTGTATGCGGGTAACGCATTACGTGGCTACGGTAACTTAATCATCATCAAACATAATGATGATTTCTTAAGTGCTTATGCACACAACGACAAGATCCTTGTGAGCGATCAACAAGAAGTGAAAGCGGGTCAAGAGATTGCGAAAATGGGTAGCACAGGAACCAATGCTGTGAAACTTCACTTCGAGATCCGTTATAAAGGTAAATCTGTGGATCCAGTTAGATACTTACCGAGAAGATAATCTTTTCTCATAAAAAAGTGCGGTTAAAAATGACCGCACTTTTTGTTATACTCTCACCAATTTTTTCTCAATGCTTAGAATCTAAGGTTAATTCAATGCGTACAAGTCAATATTTATTCTCAACATTAAAAGAAACCCCAGCTGAAGCGGCCATTGTGAGCCATCAATTGATGCTTCGCGCAGGGATGATTCGTCCTCTTGCTTCAGGTCTCTATAACTGGATGCCAACCGGCTGGCGTGTGCTCCGTAAAGTAGAAAAAATCATCCGTGAAGAAATGGATAAAAGCGGCGCACTTGAAATCAAAATGCCAGTAGTACAACCGGCAGAATTATGGGAAGAATCAGGCCGTTGGGAACAATATGGCCCAGAATTACTTCGTTTTGAAGATCGTGGTAATCGTAACTTTGTATTAGGTCCAACACATGAAGAAGTGATTACGGATTTAGTTCGCCGCGAAGTGTCATCATACAGACAACTTCCAATCAATTTATACCAAATTCAAACTAAATTCCGTGATGAAGTACGTCCTCGTTTCGGTGTAATGCGTTCGCGTGAATTTATCATGAAAGATGCGTATTCTTTCCATGCTGATCACGCGAGCTTGCAACAAACTTATGATGTGATGTACCAAACTTACAGCAATATTTTCAATCGCTTAGGTTTAGATTTCCGTGCAGTACAAGCAGACACTGGTTCTATCGGTGGTAGCGCGTCACATGAATTCCAAGTGCTAGCAAACAGTGGCGAAGATGATGTGATTTTCTCTACGGAATCTGACTACGCTGCAAACATTGAATTAGCGGAAGCGGTGGCAATTGGTGAGCGCGCAGCACCAACGAAAGCAATGGAATTAGTTGATACGCCAAATGCCAAAACAATTGCTGAGTTGGTGGAACAATTCAATTTACCAATTGAGAAAACGGTCAAAACCTTAATCGTAAAAGGGGCAAGCGAAGAGCAACCGTTAGTGGCATTAGTCATTCGTGGTGACCATGAATTAAATGAAATCAAAGCGGAAAAATTACCTGAAGTGGCTTCACCATTTGAGTTTGCGGATGAAGCTGTTATCAAAGCAAAAATAGGTGCAGGTGTGGGTTCATTAGGCCCTGTTAATCTCAATATTCCAGTGATTATTGACCGTTCAGTGGCATTAGTGTCTGATTTCAGCGCGGGTGCAAACATTGATGGTAAACATTACTTCAATATCAACTGGGAACGTGATGTAGCGTTACCAAAAGTGGCGGATATTCGTAACGTGGTTGAAGGTGATCCAAGCCCAGATGGTAAAGGTACCTTATTGATTAAACGTGGTATCGAAGTCGGCCATATTTTCCAATTAGGTAAAAAATACTCAGAAGCGATGAACGCAACCGTTCAAGGTGAAGATGGTCGTCCAATGGTCGTAACCATGGGATGTTACGGTATTGGTGTAACGCGTGTGGTCGCGGCAGCGATTGAACAACATTTTGATGATCGCGGTATTGTATGGCCAACAGATGAAATTGCGCCATTCACCGTAGCTGTCGTGCCTATGAATATGCATAAATCTGAAAGCGTTCAAGAATATGCCGAAGAATTGTACCGCACTTTACAAGCACAAGGTGTAGAAGTGATCTTTGATGATCGTAAAGAACGCCCAGGTGTGATGTTTGCAGATATGGAACTTATCGGCGTGCCACACATGGTAGTGATTGGTGAGAAAAATCTCGCAAACGGCGAAATCGAATACAAAAATCGCCGCACCGGTGAAAAACAAATGATTGCAAAAGATCAGTTGTTAGATTTCTTGAAAGGACAAATTAAAGCTTAATTAAGTCTTTGATGGTGAAAAAAGGAGATTGAGGCATCCACTTCAATCTCCTTTTTATTATCGATTAGTAATTACTTGAGGTATTACCGGAAACACCCGTTACGATCGCAATCCCTGCGCTTGCACCAATTCGTGTCGCACCTGCTTCAATCATTGCTAGTGCGGTTTGAGTATCACGAATACCGCCAGAGGCTTTCACGCCAATGTTGCCCACCGTTTTCTTCATCAATGCCACATCTTCTACGGTTGCACCGCCTTTATTGAAACCCGTTGAGGTTTTAACAAATGCCACACCTAATGCTTTACAGATTTCACAGGCTTTCACGATTTCTTCTTTGGTGAGTAAGCACGTTTCTAAAATCACTTTAAGCGGCACACCATGACAAGCGGTTAATACAGCTTGAATGTCGTCTTTTACGGCCTCCCATTTATTGGATTTAATTAAGCCAACATTAATTACCATATCGATTTCACCCGCCCCAGCTTTGATTGCTTCTTGGGTTTCAAAAGCCTTGACTGAGGATAAGTTGGCACCAAGTGGGAAACCAACAACCGTACAAATTTTGACGTTTGAGCCAGCGAGTTTTTCTTTGGCTAAAGGAATATAGCCTGAATTAATGCAGACTGAATAAAAGCCGTATTGAATAGCTTCATCACAGAGTTTAAGAATATCCTGTTCTGTTTTTTCTGCAGTAAGGGCGGTGTGATCAATATATTGTGCTAATTGTTTACTATTCATATTTTTTCTCCTTATAAAATGATGTGATTATCATAACAAAATCTCTGTAATTTTGACCGCACTTTTCTGATCGATTACAATCCATTTATCCTAGATCATGAAATTTTATTGTGAAACTTAAAACATTATTAAAAAATGCGATTTCGGTCCTGCTGACGTTGATTGTCGTAAGCAGTATTCTCGATTTTATTCGTAAACCTAATATTCCGCCTGAAATTAATGCAACGGCACTTTATGATTTGCAGGGAAACGCCTTCTTTTTACCTCAATTAGATCAAGCTAAGCCGACGATCATTTATTTCTGGGGAAATTGGTGCAGTTATTGTCGTTATACTTCGCCAGCGATTAATTCACTTTCAGAAGAAGGCTATCCGGTAGTCTCTGTCGCGTTACGTTCAGGAACAAATAAGGACGTGGAAGATTATTTACAAACGCATCACTATCAGTTTACAACGGTGAATGATCCTCAAGGCAAGATTGCGGATCAATGGCAGGTGAATGTGACACCGACGATTATTATTTTAAACAAAGGAAAAATGGATTTGGCTACAACAGGCTGGACGAGTTATTGGGGCTTAAAAGTGCGGTTGTTTTTCACAGAGTTTTTTGGCTAAGCGGCACAAAATCTATTACAATACACAGACTTATTTTAAAGAGGACAGAATTATGATTATCGTAACAGGTGGCGCCGGCTTTATCGGCAGTAATATCGTTAAAGCATTAAACGATATGGGACGCAAAGATATTTTAGTGGTGGATAATTTAAAAGACGGGACTAAATTCATTAACTTAGTGGATCTTGATATCGCAGATTACTGCGATAAAGAGGACTTCATTGCGTCAATTATTGCTGGTGATGATTTAGGTGAGATCGATGCGGTATTCCATGAAGGCGCTTGCTCGGCGACTACTGAATGGGACGGTAAATACATCATGCATAATAACTACGAATATTCAAAAGAGTTATTGCATTACTGCTTAGATCGTCAAATTCCGTTCTTGTATGCATCAAGTGCGGCGACTTATGGCGACAAAACTGAATTCCGTGAAGAGCGTGAATTTGAAGGCCCATTGAATGTGTACGGTTATTCTAAATTCTTATTCGACCAATATGTGCGAGCGATTTTACCTGAAGCAAAATCACCAGTATGTGGTTTCCGTTATTTTAACGTGTATGGTCCGCGTGAAGGCCACAAAGGTTCAATGGCAAGCGTGGCATTCCACTTAAATAACCAAATCCTGAAAGGCGAAAATCCAAAATTATTTGCAGGTAGTGAACACTTCCGCCGTGATTTCGTTTATGTAGGTGATGTGGCACAAGTTAATATTTGGTGCTGGCAAAATGGTATTTCGGGTATCTTCAATTGTGGTACCGGCAATGCAGAATCTTTTGCGGAAGTGGCAAAAGCAGTGATTAAATTCCATGGTAAAGGTGCAGTGGAAACTATTCCATTCCCAGAGCATTTGAAATCTCGCTATCAAGAATATACGCAAGCTAACCTTGAGAAACTTCGTGCAACTGGCTACGATAAACCATTTAAAACCGTAGCGGAAGGTGTGGCTGAGTACATGACATGGTTAAATAAATAAAAAATATTGAACAAATAATGTCGTTCAATACTAGAAAATGAATAAAGTGCGGTTAGAATTAGTCTTATTTTTAGCCGCACTTTTGTTATAAGGTCAAGCATGAATATTTTAATTATCGGCCCGTCTTGGGTCGGCGATATGATGATGTCGCACAGTTTGTATCAACAACTCAAACTGCAATATCCTAATTGCCAAATTGATGTGATGGCACCGAATTGGTGTAAACCGCTTTTAGCCCGCATGCCAGAAGTGCGTCATGCTATTGAAATGCCGCTCGGGCATGGTAAGTTTGCCTTGTGCGAACGTTATCGTTTAGGTAAGGCATTACGCAATCAATATGATATGGCGATTGTGTTACCAAATTCCTTGAAGTCAGCCTTTATTCCCGCCTTTGCAAAAATTGCTGTGCGTCGTGGTTGGAAAGGGGAAAGCCGTTATTTCTTGCTTAACGATTTACGCAATAACAAACGTGATTACCCTATGATGGTGCAACGTTATGTAGCGTTGGCTTTTGAGCAAAGTGCGGTACCGAAAGCAGCTGATATTCCTGTTCTAAAACCTTATTTAACCGTTGACCCAACGCAACAAGCGGAAACCTTAAAAAACTTTGAAAAACAGACCGCACTTTTAGGCGAACGTCCGATTATCGGTTT
The DNA here is from genome assembly GCA_963548985.1 of uncultured Haemophilus sp. Taxonomy (GTDB): domain Bacteria; phylum Pseudomonadota; class Gammaproteobacteria; order Enterobacterales; family Pasteurellaceae; genus Haemophilus_D. The sequence goes on from CAUUXN010000009.1 coordinate 11,399, forward strand.
CTGCCCTGGTGCAGAATTTGGACCAGCTAAACGTTGGCCGCATTATCATTATGCTAAATTGGCTGAAATGTTAATTGAAAAAGGCTATGCGATAGAATTATTTGGTTCACCAAAAGATGTGGATGCAGGCGAGCAAATCCGCAATGCGCTACCAGTAGAACTACAACCATTCTGTTTGAATTTGGCAGGGCAAACGAATCTTAATCAAGCGGTAGATTTAATTGCTAATTGTACCGCAGTGGTAAGCAATGACAGTGGCTTAATGCATATTGCCGCTGCGACAGATCGTCCATTGGTCGCGCTTTATGGCCCAACGAGCCCAACTTATACGCCACCATTATCGGATAAAGCGGTGATTATTCGTTTAATTGAAGGCGATTTAATTAAAGTGCGTAAAAGCACAGATAGTTCGGAAGGATATCATCAAAGTTTGATTGATATTACACCTGAAATGGCATTAGAAAAATTAGAGGCATTATTAGCAAAATGAACCCTCTCCGCATACACTTACAATTAATTGGGATGGCCATTTTATGGGGGGCTTCTTGGCCTTGGGGACGAGTGGTTGCTCAGGCCATGCCGACATTTGTGGCTTCAAGTTTGCGATTTTCTTTCGCCATTATTCCACTCATAATTTGGCTATATGCTGCAAATCGCTTCAGATATGCAAAACAACTTAGCGCGAATCAGTGGATAGGTTTGTTTGTGACTGCCTTTTTCGGTGTTTTTGCCTATTCCACGTTTTTTATCTGGGGGCTGAAATATCTTCCAGCAGGACAAGCGGCTGTTATTGTGGCAACAAACCCTGTATTTACCACGCTTTTGGCGATTTTTTTATTTAAAGAAAAATGGAATCGATGGGTAATACTTGGGATGATTATTGCCATGAGTGGGTCATTATTGGCTCTCACAAAAGGGAATTTTTTACAGATGATGGATTCCTTTGGTTTTGGGCAAGTCTTATTAATTGCTGCGCTAATTTGTTGGGTCGTTTATACCTTATTGGCGAGAAAAGTACTCGCAGGTATTGATTCGCTCACCGCAACTACATTATCTTCCATTTTTGGTTTTTTATTGTTATTTATGAGCGCCTTATGCGTGGAAAGTGCAGACGATTGGCTTACGGTACTGAATTTATCTCAAGGTGAGTGGATCAGTTTGCTTGGCCTCGCATTTGGTGCGACAGTATTGGCCTATGCCTGGTATTTTGATGGGGTGAAATACTTAGGGGCAGGTAATGCCTCAGCTTATATCATACTTGTGCCGATTTTAGGGATTTTATTCTCAGCCGTTTGGTTGAATGAACAAGTGGATTCATCCTTAATTATTGGTGGTATTTTAGCTGTATCAGGTCTCGGTATTATGCACTGGGGAAGAAGGTTAATTAAATGAAAGTATGTGTGATTAAGACTTCCTCTATGGGCGATGTAATCCATACTTTGCCAGCATTAACTGATGCACAGCGTGCTATTCCTAATCTCTCTATTGATTGGGTGGTGGAAGAGAATTTTGCCGAAATCCCACGTTGGCATTCTGCCGTGAAACAAATCATTCCAATAGCCTTAAGACGTTGGCGAAAATCGCCTTTTTCGGCTCAGACCAAAAACGAGTGGAAATCTTACCGCACTTTCTTACAAGCCAATCAATATGATGCTGTGATTGATGCGCAAGGGCTTTTTAAGAGTGCTTTTTTTGCAACACGCTTAGCCAATGGCGTTAAACATGGCTATGATTGCAAAAGTATCCGTGAGCCGATTGCTTCATTTTTCTACGATAAAAAATACGCTATTTCCTATCAACAGCATGCGGTAGAACGTATTCGTCAACTTTTTGCGCAAGTATTATCTTATCCATTACCGAAAGAAAAAGGGGATTATGGTATTGCTCGACATTTCATTTCCGCAGATTCTATCGAACCTTATGTGATCTTTTTTCATTCTACGACAAGAGATGAAAAGCATTGGCCAGAACAAGAATGGCGAAATTTAATTGAAAAACTGACCGCACTTTCTGTTCAAGTCCGTTTACCTTGGGGAAATGAAAAAGAAAAGGCAAGGGCAGAGCGATTAGCAAAAGGATTATCTCACGTAGTTGTTTTACCTAAGCTTTCATTGCGTGAATTGGCTGGCCAAATTGCCAATGCGAAAGCCGTGGTATCGGTGGATACGGGTCTTGCCCACTTAACTGCTGCGCTGGATAAACCGAATATTACGCTTTATGGCGAAACAGATCCGACCTTAATTGGCTGTTATGGTCAAAATCAGCATTATTTAACGGCGAATACAATGGAAAATATTACTTCAGATCAAGTGTTTTCTTCGCTTAATTTATTAATTAAATAGGCGATAAAATAATCAAATATGTATTTATCTTGATTGATTTTAGTCAAAATATTACCTATTTTCTGATAGTTGGCAAAATTTAGGGTTGACCATTTAGGTTGTAGTGTATAAACTGCAAAAAGTTCAATTTTTTAATAAACTTCATTAAATAATAGGGAAAGCGTTATGAAAAAACACTTCTTGCTTTATCTGTAGGCGCATTAGCAGCAGGTTCTGCACAAGCTTATAACTTCCACATTGACCAAACTGGTACTGATGTTGATTTTTACGGTTCTTTACGTGTTAAATGGGAAAGCACCTCTAACAAAACTAACTATGTAAATGGTGATGTAACTAAAGAACACATCAACCACGCAGTTGATAACAACGGTTCACGTTTTGGTTTCAAATTAAAACAAAGCTTAGGTGGCGATTTCTACGCTTTAGGCCGTGCTGAATGGCGTATGCGTGGTGAAGCACCTTCACAACATGATTTTGACCATGTTTATACTCACCAACTTTATGCTGGTTTTGGCCATAAACAATTCGGTGAATTAACTTACGGTAACATGGTAACCATCACTGATGAAGTAAAACAAACCGACTTAGCGAATACTTATAGCTTATCTGATGGCTTATTAGATGGTTCTGCACGTCGTGTAACTCAATATGTGTACAACGGTAACTATGGAGATAACAAAGTTAAATTTGGTGCATACTACGGTGGTTCAAGCAAACGTAGCATGAAAAACCTTGATTTAGCGAACAAACGTAAAAATGCTTGGGGTACAGGTCTTATCTTCAATCATGCAATTGATAGTATCCAAAATGTAACCGTAGCAGCTGGTTTTACTCGTGAAATTTCTGAAAATGCGAATAATACTGCATACTACCGCAATGCTTATGGATTAGGTTTAGCGTATAACTTCGTTCACACCACTTATGGTTTAGATTTAGAACGTCAAGTAACTAAAAACCAAGGTGACAAACGTACTAAAAATGAAGTGCGTGCGATTGTTCGTCAAGGTTTAAACGAAGATTGGAACGTATATGCAATGTATGCGTATAAAACAGATAAACAATTTGGTGATACAGACAGAACTCGTCAATTCATGGTAGGTACTGAATACTACGTATATAATCAAGGTTCTTTAAAAGTGAAACCATTCTTAGAATGGCAAGCGACTCGTACTAAATACGAAAACAGCACTGTAGATCGTAGCCGTGATTTCAAAACTGTTATCGGTTTACGTGCATACTGGTAATTTATCAGTTTAATCGTTATAAAACGAGCGGATAGTGAAAGCTATCCGCTTTTCTTTTTGGCTTGTAATTTTGATTTTCACCCCCATAATACTGCACAGGCACAAAGTGCGGTAACAAAACAACATCTTTTTTGAACGTTTACAATTTATTCTCAAAATTGACCGCACTTTTTACTCAAAGAATAAATAGGAACAAATAATGAATTACACTCAAGACAATGACAAACTTTACCGTTACCTTTTCCAAAACCGTGCCGTGCGTGGTGAATGGGTACGATTAAACCAAACTTTTACCGATACGTTGAACACTCATCATTATCCAAAAGCGGTAAAAAACTTATTAGGTGAGATGATGGTGGCAACGAATTTATTGACTGCAACATTAAAATTTAACGGTAATATTACGGTTCAAATTCAAGGTGACGGTCCATTAAAATTAGCCTTAGTTAATGGCAATGATCAGCAGCAAATTCGTGCATTAGCTCGTGTACAAGGTGATATTCAAGATGGTATGAGCCTTCATGATATGATCGGTAAAGGTGTGTTAGTGATTACGATTGCTCCAACTGAAGGTGAACGTTATCAAGGCGTTATCGGTTTAGATAAACCAACGATTACGGAATGTTTAGAAGACTATTTTGTCCGTTCAGAGCAATTACAAACCCAACTTATTATTCGCACAGGTGAATATGAAGGCAAACCAGTTGCTGCAGGGATGTTGTTGCAAATCATGCCAGATGGTCAAGGTACACCAGAAGATTTTGAGCATTTAACTACTTTAGTTGCAACCGTAAAAGATGATGAGTTATTTGGATTGCCCGCAGAAGAATTGCTTTATCGTTTATATCATGAAGAAGTAGTGGAAGTTTTTGAACCGCAAACTGTTTCTTTCTTCTGCGGTTGCTCACCTGAGCGTTCAGGGGCAGCATTATTACTGATTCCAGAAGCTGAAATTGAGGAAATCTTAGAGGAGCATAAAGGCAGCATTGATATGCAGTGTGAATGTTGTGGCACGCATTACTTCTTCAATAAAGAAGCGATTGATAAACTCAAACAAGCCCAATAAGAAAAATCCCCGTTCATGATAACGGGGATTTTTTTATGGCCTTTATTGTTGAACTTGTTCTAAACAATGTTTGATGGCATCCGGAATCGAGCCACCATGATTTTTATTGGGAATGGAAATAAACTCTACGGAATTACCTTGTTTTTCCAATATTTCCGCCAATTGATGCGCATTGATTGTTCGCATTTGTTTCCGTTGATTAATTCGTTGTAATTGTTCTTCAGTCATATTCGGATCCTCTTCAGGATGCTCTTCATAATAGCCTAATGTAATCAGAATATGTGATGGTTTTTGACGAATCCATGGCTCATATTGAGGTAAAAATGAGCCGTTCCCCCACCAAAGAGAAGGACTTGCCAAGGTGTAATATTGAAATAAATCCGGTTGATGGAAGAGTACGTACAATCCAAATAATCCACCAAAAGAATGGCCAAAGAAATATTGTTTTTCCTTATTAATATCGAAATGCTGTTCAATATAAGGCTTTACGTCTTGTTGAATAAAACGTAGAAAATCGGCGGCTTTTCCTCCTTTGGCGAATTCGGTACCTTCTGCCGGGAAAGTGTAGTCTCTCGTGCGTTCTTCAATGACATAAGCTTTATCTGATACATAACCGATACCGACAATAAGCGGGAGAGGTTTATTGGGATTGACAGCATTCACTGCCATTGGAAATTGAGCATTGCCATCTAAGGTGTAAAGTGCGGTCAGTTTTTGCGATGTTTTTTGCGGTACCGCAATAAACAAGCGGTAATGTTTGTCTTCAAAGGTAAAATCTTTTTGTTGAATTTGATACATTTTTTTCATGCTTTCTTGAATAGGTGGAATCTTAAAGTCGGGCTCTGCTTGCGTGATTTGCGTAAACATCAGCAGATAAAATAAAAAGGATAAACGCAGAAATGAGAACATGGTTATCGAGCCTTGAGTTGATAATGGTTCTCACTATATAGGAAAAGTAAAGGTGAAATCAACCGCACTTCATCTTGGATCTCAAAAACACCCTAAAAATAGGTAGAAATTTCTAATGAATGTTCAAAAATTTGATCTAGTTAACATTTTTTTTCTGGCAATTCCCCTACAATAAACATAGGAAAAATTTTTAGACTTTAATCAAGAGGTGAACTATGACTGACATTAAAAATGTAATTAAAGAACTTGAAGCCGTTGGTATTCATGATGTAAAAGAAGTGGTTTATAACCCAAGCTATGAACAACTTTTTGAAGAAGAAACCAAACCTGGCTTAGAAGGCTTTGAAAAAGGTACACTTACCACAACTGGAGCGGTGGCTGTTGATACAGGGATCTTTACCGGTCGTTCGCCGAAAGATAAATACATCGTTTTAGATGATACCACAAAAGATACTGTGTGGTGGACTTCTGATGTGGCGAAAAACGATAACAAACCAATGACTCAAGAAACTTGGTCAAGCTTGAAAGGTCTTGTGACTAAACAACTTTCTGGTAAACGTTTATTCGTGGTTGATGGTTTCTGTGGCGCAAGTGAACAAGACCGTATCGCAGTACGTATTGTGACTGAAGTAGCATGGCAAGCACACTTTGTGAAAAATATGTTCATTCGTCCGACAGAAGAACAATTAAAAACCTTTAAACCTGATTTCGTGGTAATGAATGGTTCTAAATGCACCAACCCGAACTGGAAAGAACAAGATTTGAACTCTGAAAACTTCGTTGCATTCAACTTAACTGAGCGTATCCAATTAATCGGTGGTACTTGGTACGGCGGCGAAATGAAGAAAGGTATGTTCTCAATGATGAACTACTTCCTACCGCTTAAAGGTGTAGGTGCAATGCACTGTTCTGCTAACGTAGGTAAAGACGGTGATGTAGCAATCTTCTTCGGTTTATCAGGTACAGGTAAAACCACCCTTTCCACCGATCCAAAACGTGAATTAATCGGTGACGATGAGCACGGTTGGGATGATGTAGGTATCTTCAACTTCGAAGGTGGTTGCTACGCGAAAACTATCCATCTTTCTGAAGAAAATGAGCCAGATATCTATCGTGCAATCCGTCGCGATGCGTTATTAGAAAACGTCGTGGTTCGTGCTGATGGTTCAGTTGATTTCGATGATGGTTCTAAAACAGAAAATACTCGTGTGTCTTACCCAATTTATCACATTGATAATATTGTTAAACCAGTATCTCGTGCTGGTCACGCAACGAAAGTCATTTTCTTAACTGCGGATGCATTCGGTGTATTACCTCCTGTGTCTAAATTGACACCAGAGCAAACCAAATACTACTTCTTATCTGGTTTTACCGCTAAATTAGCTGGTACAGAGCGTGGTATTACTGAGCCAACTCCAACCTTCTCAGCATGTTTCGGTGCGGCGTTCTTAACTCTCCACCCAACACAATATGCTCAAGTATTAGTTAAACGTATGCAAGCTGCTGGTGCAGAAGCGTATTTAGTTAATACTGGTTGGAACGGTACGGGTAAACGTATCTCAATTAAAGATACTCGTGGTATTATCGATGCAATCTTAGATGGTTCTATAGAAAAAGCTGAAATGGGTGAGTTACCAATCTTTAACTTAGCGATTCCAAAAGCATTACCTGGTGTAGATCCTGCGATCTTAGACCCTCGTGATACTTATGCTGATAAAGCACAATGGGAAGCGAAAGCTAAAGACCTTGCAGGACGTTTCGTGAAAAACTTCGAAAAATATGCGACTAATGCAGAAGGTAAAGCACTTATTGCAGCGGGTCCAAAAGCTTAATTAGATAAACAGAATCTAATTAAACATCTCTAAAAATAACCGCACTTTGGTTCTTAAATCAAAGTGCGGTTTTCTTTATCTTCAATTTTTATGTGAGTGACATCTTTTGATATGGGGAATAGTAATTAAGCGAATATTACAGGGGTAATACAGAAAGTATTATGCTTACGATAAATAAAGAAAGTCTGTTTAGATATGAGGTATTCTGGTCTATTGAGTTAAAATTCCCATAAAAATAACCGCACTTTGATTTAAAAACCAAAGTGCGGTTTTTTATATTAAGTTTTTTGCGAGCTATTCTTTTGCTACGGTGAGAATAGACCAAATATAAGCCAATATAACCAATACCGCAGATACAGAAAACATTATGCTTATCACATCAACGAAAAAGAAACTTTCCAGAATCGGTTTAGTGAAGATGCGTTCCGCATATCTCGCGACAAAAGTGATGATATAAGCCCATAAAGCCCAGGTAACTATATCTAGTACAAAGCTTTTGGCTTTAATCAGCAAGGGAAGGCTGCTACCTTTATTAATAACCATCAATTGTTGTAAAGTGGCGGTTGCCATTATTTAAACTCCTCTGTCAGGGCTTGTCCATACAGCTAATTTGGACTTGTTTCTAAAAATCGCTTTTGGGATTCCAATGAGTAACGTTACCGTATTGAGTAACCAATAAACGTAGGGATACCAAATGCAAGAAATTCCATATTGGATCAATCCTTTTTCATAACGAGAGTCGATGTATAAGCTTAAGAGACACTGTAAGAAGAAGGAAAAAAACATGATCGAGATATTTGTTTCAAACAATTCCATGTTTTGAATGCCTATACCCAAAGTAATCTTGCGGTATAGTGCAAGAGCAACCAGTGCAACCAATAAGATTGCCCAAGTTGCGGTAACAAAATATTCGGCATACATTGGCCATAGACGGCGGTTTTTCCATCGCCAGACCTGAGGAAAATATTTGATGATGGTTTCTGCGCCACCTTGTGCCCAGCGTAAACGTTGTTTGTATAAACCATATAGACGTTCAGGCATTAATACCCAACATAAAGCACGGGGTTCATACATGATGTTGTAACCGGCTGTTTGAATTTTCCAACTGACATCAATGTCTTCGGTGATCATATTGGTGCTCCAACCACCAATTTCTTCCATTACATCTTTTCTAAATAGGCAGCATACTCCAGATACCGTGAAGATGGTTCCCATCAGGCTTTGAGCGCGTTTGATTAAACCAATAATGGAGCTAAATTCAGACACTTGTAAGCGACCTAGGATGGTACTGCGGTTACGTACGCGTGGGTTGCCTGTAACTGCACCGTAAGTGCGGTTTAATTCGAGGGATTGCACCATATAGTCGATTGCATCAAAATCTAATACGGCATCGCCATCAATACAGGCTACATATTCCCCTTTAGCGACTAATAAGCCATGGTTTAATGCACTGGCTTTACCTTGGTTTTCTTGATGAAGTGCTACAATCCGCTCATCTTCTTTCGCCCAACGTTCAATAATTTCGCCCGTGTTATCTTTACTGCCATCATTGATAAAGATGAGCTCATAGTTTGGATATCTGAGTTGAAGCAAGTAAGGAATGGCTTCATCTAAATTGTCCCCTTCGTTATAGCAAGGCACCATGATGCTGACCATCGGGACGCGTTCTTTAGGCATTTGTTGGAAAGTTGGTTGCCCAAGTTTTCCTTCCATAAAAAGGTAATAACACAAACTTGCCGTCACCCAATATATTGCCATTCCAGCAGGATACATGAATACGAAAATACTCACTGCTTCTAAGAATTGTTGGTTCATGATCAATCCTTATTTTTTTCCTGCATTCGTATTTACAGAAAAATACGGTTTCATTTTGTTCAGATCCGGCTGATTAGTTAAAAAGTTATCTGGATAGTAGCCATAGCTATAAATATGATTTTTTTGTAATAGCATCATCCAATCAATCAATTCGGATTCAGGAATTGGCTTTTGAGTTCGCCAATTCACCGCTTGGAATTCAAATAAGACTTTATCTAATGGTGCTTGGGCTTTCACATTTTCAATGAGAGAGGCAAACCATTGATAGGCTTCTTCTTGTGAAATCGGCTGCTCATTTTCCATGTATGGCATCGCCATAATGGCCGTCGTGTCGTAATTGTCAGTGAGCGTTTTTAAGTTTTGTGCCAACCATTCTTCTGCATTGGGATTGGTGATCACTGATGCATAAAGATTACGAGCCGTTTTAAGAGAATATGAACCACGCAAGAAATAAGGTTTTAACGCATCAGTGAGTTGATGGGTTAATTGGATTAAATCTTGTGTTTTTTGTTTTGCTTGTGGGCTAACTATGCCTTCAGCGTGATTGCCTTCTGCGCCTTCAAAATCGGTTAGGAACGCATCATCATGGAATAAAATGCCATTAAATTTGGCGTAGAATGACAAATCGTTAGAAATGGATTTAATGATTTCAACATTCTGTTTGTTATAAGGTGAAAGGCGTAAATAAGCCTTTGTTGAAGGCTTGCCCGTGCGGCTATCAATGACATATTCTGCCTCTTTTACGCTTTTGCGTAAATCAAAGGCGAGTACAGGCATCCAGGCGTAGACTTTTACGCCTGCGCGTGTTTGTAATTGCCAAGCAATTCGGCCAAAAATATCATCTCGTACAGGAAGATATTTATTGGGGAAATACAAGGCATCGGCTACACCATCCCCATCAGGATCGGAGAAAGCTTGAAGATAAACTGTCGTCACACCATAGCGATAGATGCGGTCGATTAACTTATCAAGGTTTTTGGCTTGCTGAGCTTTATCCGCATCATAGACATAATCTAAATCAACATGTAGCACACGTTGAATTTGTTTGCTTTCATCAATGCCATCAAGATAGTTTTTAACGGTATTTAGATCGGTTTCTGCATTAAGTAATAAGCGTCCAATATGTTTATCGCCCACTTTATTGATGATTTTTTCACCTAATGAGAAATAGTGTGGCATTCCTGCTTGTCGTGCAAGTTGCACAGCAACATCATTAAATTGTCCATAAGGCCACACCATTACACGTGGTTTCTTACCGATATGATTGACTAACGTTTGAACAGAACGAGCAAAATCAGATTTCAATCTGTTTTTGTAGGCATCTTCTGTTTCATATTTTCCATTTTTATATTCAGGCGCAATCACTGAGGGTAATTGGCCACCAGATGGGTTAGCATTAATACCGTTATGAAGATTATGAGTATGTGAGGCTACTTCAACGAGCCCACTTTGTTCCATTTCTTTGACTTGCGACCAAGTGGCAAAAACAGAACGATCTAGCATTTTATCGGCATAAGCGATTTTTTGATTTGCCGGTGTATCCAACCAGCCTGTCACTGGCGCAAAAACAGCAGGGTAGTGATAGGCCTTTAATAGAGGGAAGACCACGTTATACATGGTCTCATAGCCATCGTCGAAGCTTAGCAATACCGCATTATCAGGCAATGTGTCTTTACCATTTTCAGCATCGATAACTTGCTGCCAACTGATTACGTTGTATCCGTTTTCTTTTAGCCAATTAAAATGTTTAATTAACGTTTGGGCTGAAATCGTTTGAGGAAAATAATGTTTTTGATTTTCAGCCGCACTTTCATCTACCACAGAGTGATAAGCTAATACGCCATAACGATCTTGCGCAAAGGCAAAAGCCGAAAAAAGGGAAAGCGTGCAAATAATTATTCTTGCAAAATGTTTTAGAGATTTCATAAGGTTATACCGTTAAGTATTTAATAATAAATAGAAAAGTTTAAATTTCCGAAATTGTTGAATTCAGCACTGCCGTCGTAAATATTCTTTTTACGACCAATTTCATAAGACACGCCAAATTTTTTACCAATACGCCATTGGTGTCCGTAACTTATCGACCACATTTTTTCTCGACTGAGTTCTGCCTGTTTATAAGCGCCCACACTGGCTTTCAGGTGATGATTTAAGACTAAGCCATAATTAAGTGGTTGGTAGTAACTTAAATCCGCACCGAATTCCAAGCTTGTCGCTTTTGATGGGTTGTAATATTCAGCAGAATCAATGGTTTTATTTTTGCTGTAATCGACTCTGAAATTGTTGGTGAGCGCCCAACGATCATGTTTGAATGTATTGAGATTCAACCAGAAATAGGCTTCTTTTCTTAAGTTGCCGTCATCAAATTTCATGATGCCACTGCCTAGTCCAGCTTGGAAAATATCGGAATAGGAATACGTGGTAGAGAAACCAATATCTTTGGTATACACCCCTTTATTGACGGCTTTAACCGGTGTGCCACTACCATTAATATTGGCATCTAAATTAAATGACCAGTGTTGGTTGAGGGTATAATTTGCCTCTGTAGAGAAATAGGCTTTATCATTAAGCTTAATGCCTTTCCCGCTTTCCATTTTTACTTGGAGTGGATAGAAATTGAGCTCTGTTCCCACACCAATTCGGCGAGAAATGAGACTTTCTTTGTCATAAGGGGAGCGAGTTTCTAAGTAATGAACGTAGAGATCGTGACCATTTGCTGTTTTAGGTGTGTAAATCGCATAATCTTGGCTACTTTCATTGCTATAACTTATTGGTGAGGTGCGATGCTGTAAGCCGACACTCCCTACAATTTTGCCAGAACGCGCTTGTTCATAATGCTTAATAAGGGATTGCGCTGACTGACGTTGTTCTTCATTCATTGCATCAAGTGTTTTTGAAACTGTTGGTAAATCATTTTGACTTAAGGCAGTTTCAGCCAGGTTATTACGAGCTTCTTGCTGATCATTTTTTCTCAAAAAATAACCGGCTTTTTCAGCCCATAATTTGGCATCATCATAGTTGCCACGATTTCGCTCAAGTTCTGCTTTTTGCAACATAACCCATGGGTCACCTGGCGTTTTATTAAATAGACGATCATCAATCAGTTGCTGAGCCAATTTGCTGTTACCACGCCATAATGCTAAACGAGCCAAACCAAAATAGCGAGAATCGTAGCCTGGATTTAGAATTTTTGATGTTCGGGTATAGTCATTGATATAAATATTTGAATTCATACGCTCTAAATATTGTTGAGCCAATTCAAATTTGCCCGCATCGCTTGCAGTGAGAGAGAGTTTATGAAGTAAACCATCGCTCACAGCGAGTTTATTGTTTAAGGCTTGTTGTTCAATTGCTTGATAAATCGCTAATGCTTTGTGTGGTGAGCCTTTTGCTGCCCAATAATCACCAAAGGCTTCTTCTAAATACGCGGGCACATTAGGTTGAGCCTGTAATGTATTGAAGTCATCCTCTATTTCATCAAATTTATTCAATCGGACACCCATCACAAAATGATCTTGCAATGCTTGTTGATACAAAGGATGTTCAGGGTTAATTTTAGCCAAAAGTGCGGTCAATTCTTCAAATAATTTTTCTTGCTGTGCAGGCGTTGTCGCATTTTTTGAGGAGGTAATCGTCTTACCATGCTCAAACCACATCATATCTTTTTGATTGAATTGATCAGGATAGGCTTTTTGTAGTTTCTCTTGTAATGGCAGAAGGTTGTATTTTGATGCTAAACGATACAACTCTCTCATTAAGGTGATATTTTTCGGATTTTGTTCTAACTGACGTTGCCAACGGCCAAGTTTAGCCATATCGGGTTCAGTGAAATCAAGTAAATAACTTTCCGCATCAAGATAGGCATTATCTTGTCCAAAACGTTTTTTATAAACATTCAGTGCATTTTTTGCCGCAGTGTAGTTTTTCGTTTCTGTGAAAGCTAATGCGCCACCAAGCCATCCATTTGGATTATCAGGATATTGCTTTTGCAATTGGGAATAGAATGCAACGGCACGATCGTATTGTTTTTCATTTCGAGCGGCTTTGCCTAAATTTTCGAGTTCATTTTGGGAAAATTGCGATGGTGCGCAGCTTTCGCAAAGTGAAAGTGCTTTAGCTGATTGATTCGTCCTCAGATAGAGTGTCATTAAATCATCGCGCACTTTTACATCGTAAGTTCTCTTAAATAAGGTCTCCAGTTTGGGAATAGCTTGATTTAATTGGGCATCGCCTTGACGGGAGAAAATGATGATATTTTCTCGTTCGGTATCAATAGCGGATTTTTGGGCATAGGTAATCTGTGCTAAAGAGGTACTGACACCTGCTAATAGCATTGCCTTAAAGGCATGAGATAGAGATTTCATTTTTAGCTTCTACTATATTAATAATAATTATTTATCTAGTGCTTCTCTATGTCAAACAATGTAAAGAAAGTTTAAGTTTCGCAAAGTGGTCGGATCTCTTTGTAAGCTATGAAGAAATTAATTGTGGATAAAGTAGGCACTTTAGGTGAGAAAATAGGCGTTTTAGTAAAATAAAACGCCTATTTTATATTTAGAGAAGTGATTGACCGTTATTTCAAAATAAACATCGGTGTGTCGCTGATAGGATCACGATGAATGATGACATCTAAATCAAACACATCCTTAAGTAACTCTTCGGTCATCACTTCATCGGGGGTACCTTGTGCCATTACGGCACCTTTTTTCATCACGATTAAGTGATCGCAATAGCGGCAGGCTTGGTTGAGGTCATGTAACACTGTAATTACGGTTTTGCCGTTTTGTTGCATTTGTCGCATCATGCCCATGAGTTCTGCTTGGCGGTTTAAATCCAGATAAGTGGTAGGTTCATCAAGTAGCACTAATTCAGCATCTTGCGCAAGTGTCATGGCTAAAAATACCCGTTGTTGTTGGCCACCAGATAAATCGGAAACTAACTGTTCAGCGAGTTCGGCAGTTTGCGTTTGTGCCATCGCCCAAGTCACCAATTCTTCATCTTTTTGACTGAGTTTACCCCATAGATTTAAGTAAGGCGAACGCCCGTAAGCGATCAATTCGCGCACTTTTATCCCTTCAGGTACCAAGTGTTGCTGCGGGAGAAAAGCCAATTCTTGGGCATATTCTTTAGGGCTTTTTTGC